>NZ_RZQP01000138.1:0-16381 GCF_003998165.1 Mesorhizobium sp. M7A.F.Ca.US.007.01.2.1
CAAGGGAATCGCAAAACCGAATTGCAGGAAAACAGCGTCCAAATACCGCTAATCCTGCAATTCCAAAGCCGCTATCCGCCTCAATCAACAGGCCAGATCAATGGCTTGCGGATAGTTCACGGCCGACTCACTATTTCTATGCTGAACAGTCTCGCCTGAGTATATGTTTTAGCTAGTCGCTAATTAGACGGAATTCTGCCAGTCTGCATTCCCCCCTGATCTGATGTAGAGCAGCTTCCAAGTGGGAATTAGCCCCCCATCGACCGGATCGGGCGACACGAACATGCGCTGAAGGCTTGGCGGAACGGCTACTGGGACCATGATGCTACTCGAATGCAAGATAGTGTCAGAACGTCCCGGGAAGGCTGCAGGCAGGGGATGTCAGGTCAATCAGCCTATAGATATGATACCGCCCATTCGCTGAGACTTCACGATGGGCATAGGAGGTGGGAATTCTTGCCTTGAGATGGACGCGGCTGTCGGAGCAGGCGAGCACGGCAGCAGCGATGGCCTGAACCTTCGGGCCGCTGACAAAAACGTTCACCACCGCACGCGAGCCGAACCCGTCGAGATACGTCTCGAAAGCATCGAGGTGGGCCATCAGCCCGAAAGCCTGGATGTCGCGAACTTCGCCATCTTCGAGCCGGTGGGTTTCACGTACCTTGGCCACCTGTTGATCGAGCAAAGCATCGATATGCGCATTCTTGTCGCTTCTTGGGACGAGGAGCGAGATCCGTTCCGGACTGACGATATCGATCAATCCGTAGAATACGTCGGCATCTCCTCCGATCCCCACGAGCAGGACTTTCTCTTCGCCCATTCCTCCGCTGCCTTGAAGATGAGGGACGGTGACGTATCGGTCCAAGCCGCTGGAAAAATCCTCTTTGCCGATCGCGTTCCCGTAGATACCTTCGGCGTACCCGAATTCGAGAGACTGAATCGACATTTTCTTGAATGCCACCGCAATCAGCCATTGGATGTAGATTCGCGGCATCGTCGAGCACTCGACGAAAACCTTCCGCAGGCTTCCTTCGTATGAGCCACATGAAGCGGCCATCTGAGTGAGCAGGTGATCGAGGAGATTGATGTTCTTCTGATACTCGATGGAAGGCTCGAGGGTGATCACAGTCACTTCGACGCCCCATCGGGTACCCATAGCGATGAGCTTTCGCCGGTTTTCTTCGACGGCTGGGACGTTCGCTTCCTTCAGAGCAAAGTCCAGAACCACGATCTTGCCGACCTTCAGGTCAAGATGGTTTTCGAACGCGGCGAAACGCGTTTCCCATCCAAGCGCGACGATCGCGATATCTGCCTCCATCGTTTCGCAGGTACCTGCATCTCTCGCCTTCTCGGTGACGGCCAGATGGCCGAAGACTCGATACTCGACAGTTGAAGCGGTCATTCGAGATCGCTCTCGAAAAGCGAGTGCTGGAATTCGGTCTTGAGTGCGGGCCGCGCGACGAGCTCCTTAAACACCGAGTCGGCCCAGTCTTCTGGGAGCCGATGCCTGGTAAAAAGCAGGTCGACCATCCGCGCCGCAGGGATTGTGTTGATTTCGTACGGGCCGCGATAGGAGAACCCGAAGTAAGGTGCAAATCGCCGATGCAATCTGATCATCATCTCCTTCGATGCGGGGTCGGCGCGGTCCACCTCAAAGTTGCCGGCGGCGGAGACCTCCCGGATAAACCCATCCCTTTCCGCCCGACGCAGGACCTCGTCCAGTTTTCCGCTGGGTTGCTCCAGTCGGTTCACCAGCGAGCGCATTTCCTTTAGATCAACCCTGAAAATGCCTCTCTCTGTCGTTCCTAGAGCATTTTCTTCGGCAAACTCTGTCTGGAGGCGAGCGGTCAGGTAACCCAACGCCCGCACCATGCGCACGCTCTCTTCTTCGTACGGATGTGAAAGCGCCTGAAGTCCATCAAGCTTCCGTTGAGAGGCGGCGTTCACAGCCTGTCTCTGCTGTTCGAGATGAATCTGTAAATCCGAGTTGATGAATTCCACCAGTTTTCGTGGATCACTGGAACTCGGAACACTGCGGCGGAAGATCTCTCCCATTATATCAAGGAAATCGCGTATACAGACGTCGCTCAATGATGTGATGATCTGGTGCCCTACGTACGGGTAGTCATGCAGACGCAGCATCTGGCACGCTTTCAGAAAAGCCCATCCCTGTTTCCGGGCGATCGACCTCTTCAGATTTGAAGCATCCGCCTTGCTCATGGGCCGGCGCTTAATTTCCGGGTTCATGAGCGCGAGCGCCAGCCCTTCGGCATAAGGGCGCGCTTTTCGATCAAGAAGGAATTGCTGCTGATCCGCCGTCCTCAAATTCACGGAGAGGAATTCACGTGCTGCATCAGCAAGTGCCACAAGCTCTTCTCTGCCCTCGGAATGACCCGATATGATAACCCGCTCGATGATGTCATTGACGGAAAGCCGCCCCAGCCGGTTTTTGAGCGAAAACGCGCTGAGCGCATCGTTGCGCTCGAGATCACTCCGCAGATGGTCAGGAAGCGCATAGTACAGCCGAAGCGACGACACGTTCTCGCACAGCGTGGCGAACTCCCTCGGATCGACTGAATCAAGATTCTCGACGTCCCGGTCAGCATTCGAGAGCGACTGGCCGGGTATGATCGTCCGGATCGTGTCGTAGAGGCCGCCGATGTAGGCGAGGACCCATTTCACGTTGCCGCGCGTCTTTCTCACCAAGGTGTTCAGGAACTGCTGTTGGAGCGGTGTCAGTGCTTCACAGTCGTCAATCAGTATCTTGAAGAAGGGCGCCCTGTCACCGGCGAAAGATGGGCCATTTAAAAGTGGAGTGATCGCGGTCGCGACCTTGTTAATGATCGCGCCAGGGTCTGTTGCTCTGAAGCCGGTCGCTCCGGCATCGGCGGCAAAGAAGAACGCGTTGAAGCATTCGTCGACGTACCGGGTTATCCCACCCCGCAGCTCATCGATGCTGAAGAAGTCGAGACGGGCAGGTTGGGGTATGAAGTGCAGCACTTCGCGATGCAGTGCCAGGGCGACGTCCCTATCTTCGGAGGCCCGGTATTTCAAGTGGCCGTCGCGTCTGAGCTGGCCGATGCTCTCGAGCAGGCGTTCGACTATCTTCAGCTCCAGATAGTGAGAGAAGATTACGAATTGCCGCGGGATCACGGCGGCCGTGTCGAAGCGTATCCGCTCCGGAATGAGGTTCAGAACGGCGTTGTCGATTAGGGGCGAGAATGTCTCATTGAGCTGGAAGAAGACGCCATACCAAGCGAGCTTGCCGACTTGGTCCGAGAGACTTTTGTCTTCAAGAATATGGACTGTGGAAAGCGAGCGAAGAATGCTGGTCTTGCCGCTGCCTCTCGTCCCTGCGACGAAGACCGGCTTGGCGGCGGCAGAAATCAACGCCGACTTCTGACTGAACCACAGTATCGGGCGGCTTTCGTACTCGATCCTGTTGGGGCCGAACGGATTCTCCATCGCTATTCGTCCCTTACCTTAATGCGCCAAGCCGAGTTTGCCTTGGTGAGGCCGTCTATCTCGATGAAGCGCGCCGCTTGGAGCATCAGAAGAGAGTCTTCCAGATCTAGCCCGAGCTCGGCGGAGGCAGCAATCTCAGTGATCTCGTCCCAGAAGAGTAACCCATTCCCGCGCCTGGTGGCATGGTCGCGCAGTCGGCGCAGCAGGTCAAACGTGTCGTTGTTCAGAAAGGCCTTGCCGTTGGACATGGTCGAAATAAAGCAATGTTCGCCTTCCATGACCGTCCCGTCGGCGACATTGGTGCGGTAGGGTATAAGTCGGATGCCGACGAGCTCTCCCTGATCGGTCGTGAAGAAGACGAGCTCATTGAAACCTGACTGTATCTCTGGTGCTGAGATGCAGATCAATTTGCCGTCCGGAAACCTTGGATCGTTGACGATCTCGACCGGATCAGCATGTATGTGTCCATGCAGGTAGACGATAGGCTTGTTGCCCTGCAGCAGCTGAGTTCTGACAAATCCGCTGTTGAGCATCTCCGCGTATGGCGTAATGCGCGGAGTCTTTTGTGGCAGCAGATTGTGATGGCCGATTATGATGCCGTAACGCATGTCGGGCTGCTGGAGCAATTCCTGTAGGCCTGCAAGCATCTCACGCGAGATGTATGGCGTGTCCATCTGACCGTAATACTCGTCGTCGGACGCCTCCTTGTCTGGATCGCTGGGAGGTGTCGCGGGCGAATGTCCCGAGATGTCCGGCGAGCCGAGATCTAGAGGCTCTGTAGAAGGACTGAGTGCCTCGAGACGATCACGAAGGAACGCGGGAAGGTTTTGAAGCTCCCAACTGCCTATCGCTGTGTTGACGAGGATGAAGTTTGCGCCTGCGGATCCTGTCGGAAGTCTGAAGTGCACGGGTTGGTCCACGGGAACGGTCTGCCAACCCAAGCGGGCGGCTAAACTCGCCATTTCGCTGAATTTCTCAGTCGGTCCAAGTTCGCGCGCGTCATCACGGTTCACATCGTGATTTCCCGGTACGAATATCAACGGAAGCGCCTTTGAACTGCGTCCCTGTGCGCGGCAGAGCAACGTGAAATGCTGGAATGCCGAAGCAATGAAGGTCTTGTCGCCACGGCTCGTGAAATCCCCCATGAAGGCGATCGAATCCAAGGGCTTCGAAGTCGTCAGCCGCCGAAGTTTCGTCAAGACGGCACGCAGCGAAGACGCGCGTAGCTTCTGCGTTATTTTCGGAGCGAACTTGCTATCCTTGGCATCGATGTTGCTAGAGGAAGGATGCCAGTCCGGATAGTGAATATCGCCTACTTGAAGGATTCGCACCCGCCGCATAACTCGCCCCCCTGCCGAGAGCCATAGACTAATCCGTTCGCTTTTGCCAAGCGCGAACGATCATCCGCAGTGTCCTTAACGAGGTAGCCTGCACTTTTCGAGAATTGCCACGGCGGCTATTTTTCGGCTGTGAAGCACACGAGACCCGTGACGTGAGACCCAGTTGCTCAATGCCCAGTTGCTCAATGAGCTTTCTTACGAATAAGGGAGAATTTCCGCGGCCGGACTATCTCTGAGCGAGCGTGCATGACTGCCAACGGAAGGTCTTGCACGCACCCTTGCGATCTTGAGCAATGGTCGCCATGACTTTCTTCTTGCAGGCTTTTGAGTGGCCCAGCCTGCGATCACCAGACCCCACCGATTCTAAAGAGCGTGGCAGATGGGATAGTCGAGGTTGCCCGTGCACAGTCACGCTCAGGGCTTGCGCCGCCCAGAGGACACGCTGAAAAGGCAGATTGGGGCGCAAGCACGCCATTCACGAGAGGTTCGACATGAAGACCATGCAAGAAAAAGACATTCCGGCATTCGTACAAGCAGTTGTGGACGCCGGCTGCAAAATTTGCGCGATTGGCAACTTGGGATACGTCTTTGGCGATGCTGATTTCACGCCAGCGCAACGGAGGGCCGTCGAGCCACAGCTGCGTAGGATTGCTGAAATCTACGGCGAACGCGATCATCTCATGAACGAGATAGCTGTATATCTGCGGTCGATCGGACGCCATGTCGAGGTTGAGCCGAAGACAGGTATTTCCTGATGGCCGTGATCGCGAGAAGCCGTCTTCCAACCTCTGAATCCTAAAGGAGGTGACCCCCAAGGCCGTTCGTCACCTTCGACCAGAATAACCACATCCGTGACCGCCTGAGCTACTTGGTCGATACGCGCACATGGCCAATACAGTTTCTCCATCCTTCACGAAGCGAATGAGGCTTTGGCCATTCAGCCCCGGTCTACGGGGCGTGACTTGTCCCCGATGCATGCGCGAGCTCTCCGCCCGGCTGGCCGCCGGTCGTCGCCACCGGCCGAAGGCGCCCGAATGCGCTTGACAAGATAGCGTCAGCCCGTTCAACCTAAGGCATTCACCAGGGGAGTCCCGGCAAGGGGCTGAGATACTGCTGGCTTTCGCGGCGCAGTGACCCGTTGAACCTGATCCAGTTCATACTGGCGTAGGGACGGTGCAAGCGCTTTGCGGGAGTTTACGCCCGAGGTCCTGTTGCAGCAGGTCTACAGAAGCGTCTTTTCATCCTTCCGGCACAGAACTGGGTCTCCAATGCATGAGCAAAGGAGCCTCACGATGAATGCCCTCACCCCCGCCGTATCGACGGGACCACTGCCCGCCTCGCGGAAAATCCACAAGCCCGGCGTCCTCTACCCGCAGATCAGGGTGCCGATGCGCGAGATTTCCGTCCATCCGACGGCCGGCGAACCGCCCGTCACCGTCTACGATCCGTCCGGCCCCTACACCGATCCATCAGTCGAAACCAGCATCGAAAAAGGCCTTGCCCGGCTTCGCCACGAATGGGTCACGGCGCGTGGCGATGTCGAAGCCTATGACGGCCGCCACGTCCGGCCGGAAGACAATGGATTCGCCACCGGCGAGCGCCTGACACCGGAATTTCCGATACGCAATCGGCCGCTCAAGGCCAAGCAGGGCAAGGCGGTGACCCAACTTGCCTATGCGCGCGCCGGCATCATCACGCCAGAAATGGAGTTCGTAGCCATCCGCGAGAATCTCGGCCGCGAGGTGATGCGCGGCAAGCTGCAACGCGACGGCGAAGCCTTCGGCGCGGCGATCCCAGATTTCGTCACACCCGAATTCGTGCGCGACGAGGTGGCGCGCGGGCGCGCAATCATTCCCGCCAACATCAATCATCCCGAGAGCGAGCCGATGATCATCGGTCGCAATTTTCTGGTCAAGATCAACGCCAACATCGGTAACTCGGCTGTCACATCGTCGATGGCCGAAGAGGTCGAAAAAATGGTCTGGGCTATCCGCTGGGGCGCGGACACGGTGATGGACCTGTCGACCGGCCGCAACATCCACAACATCCGCGACTGGATCGTGCGCAATGCGCCGGTGCCGATCGGTACGGTGCCGCTCTATCAGGCGCTGGAAAAGGTCAACGGCATCGCCGAGGATCTGAACTGGGAGGTCTACCGCGACACGCTGATCGAGCAGGCCGAGCAAGGCGTCGACTATTTCACCATCCACGCCGGCGTGCGGCTGCACTACATCCCGCTGACCGTCGACCGGGTCACGGGCATCGTCTCGCGCGGCGGCTCGATCATGGCCAAATGGTGCCTGCACCATCACCGGGAGAGCTTCCTCTACGAGCATTTCGAGGAGATCTGCGACATCGCCAGAGCCTATGACGTCTCCTTCTCGCTCGGCGACGGCCTTCGTCCCGGTTCAATCGCCGATGCGAACGACGCGGCGCAATTCGCCGAACTGGAAACACTTGGAGAACTCACCAAGATTGCCTGGGCAAAGGACTGCCAGGTGATGATCGAAGGCCCGGGCCATGTCCCCATGCACAAGATCAAGCAGAACATGGACAAGCAGCTCGCAGTGTGCGGTGAGGCGCCGTTCTACACGTTGGGGCCGCTGACGACCGACATCGCGCCGGGCTATGACCACATCACCTCAGGGATAGGTGCCGCCATGATAGGCTGGTTCGGCACCGCAATGCTTTGCTACGTCACGCCGAAAGAGCATCTCGGCCTTCCCGACCGCAACGACGTCAAGATTGGCGTGATCACCTACAAGATAGCCGCCCATGCAGCCGATCTGGCGAAGGGCCATCCGGCAGCGAAAACCAGGGATGATGCCCTTTCGCGCGCGCGCTTCGAGTTCCGCTGGGAGGACCAGTTCAACCTGTCGCTCGACCCCGAAACCGCACGGTCCTTCCACGACCAGACCTTGCCCAAGGAGGCGCACAAGCTGGCACATTTTTGTTCGATGTGCGGGCCGAAATTCTGCTCCATGCGCATTTCCCACGACATCCGTGCCGAGGCCCAGAAGGAAGGCATGGCGGCAATGGCGGCAAAATACCGGGAGGGCGGCGATCTCTACATGCAGGCGGACGAGACTGGCGTACCGGTCGTGCCAGAGGCTCCCAAACCATCATGAGGGTGCTCGTCAAAGGGGCCGGCGTTGCCGGCCTCACCGTCGCTTTCGAACTCGCCGCCCGCGGCGCGACGGTCACCGTCGCCGAGATGCGGCATGGCCTTGGTGGCAACGCGTCGTGGTTCGCCGGCGGCATGCTGGCGCCATGGTGCGAGCGCGAAAGCGCGGAGCAGCCGGTGCTGGATCTCGGACGCGATGCTGCCGACTGGTGGGATGCGGTGCTGTCGGGTCAGGTGACACGGGCCGGGACATTGGTCGTGGCCGCGCCGCGTGATGCCGGTGAGCTTGACCGGTTCGCCAGTCGCACGTCAGGGCATCGGCGCGTCGATGAAAACGAAATTGCGCTCCTGGAACCCGACCTCGCCGGCCGCTTCCGGCGTGGATTGCTCTTCCCCGACGAGGCTCACCTCGACCCACGCCCGGCGATGGCGGCACTTCATGACAAGCTTGCGACCATGGGTGTCAAATTCCACTTCGGCTGCGACGCCCGGCCTGTTTCGGGATTCGCCCGTCAGATAGACTGCATGGGAATGGCAGCGGCCGATGACAGGCTGCGCGGTGTTCGCGGCGAAATGCTGATCCTTCGCACGCCTGATGTCTCGCTGTCGCGGCCGGTCCGTTTGCTTCATCCACGCTTTCCGCTTTATGCCGTGCCGCGCACCGATCACCGTTTCATGATCGGAGCGACGATGATTGAAAGCCAGAGCGCCGGACCGGTGACGGCGCGTTCCATGATGGAGCTGCTGGGCGCCGCCCATGCCCTCCATCCGGCCTTTGGTGAGGCCGAGATCGTTGAAACCGGTGTGGGTGTCCGTCCGGCATTTCCCGACAATTTGCCACGCGTCGAAACAGACGGTGAGATCATCGCGATCAACGGTCTTTATCGTCACGGTTTTCTCCTCGCCCCCGCCATGGCGCGCCAGGCTGCCGACCTGGTTTTCAGTCAAGACAGAACCAAGGAGCATGCTCATGAAACTGATGGTCAACGGCGAGGCGCGTGAGATTGCCGCCACCACGCTGGCCGAGTTGCTTGCCGCGCTCGACTATGAGGGCGATTGGCTCGCCACCGCCGTCAACAGCGACCTCGTGCACAAAGCCAACCGCGCGGAGTTCCAGTTGAGCGACGGCGACCGGATCGAAATCCTCTCGCCCATGCAGGGCGGCTAGCATGTTGGAGCTTTATGGAACCGAGCTTTCGTCGCGCCTGCTTCTCGGCACGGCTCAGTATCCTTCGCCGGCCATCCTTGCCGATGCAGTCAAGGCATCGGGCACGTCGGTGGTGACCGTCTCGTTGCGGCGTGAGATGGCGGGCGGTAGGGCCGGCGAACAATTCTGGTCGTTGATCCGCTCGCTGGGCGCCAGAACCCTGCCCAATACCGCCGGCTGCCTCTCCGTCAAGGAAGCCGTCACCACCGCGAAAATGGCGCGCGAGGTCTTCGGCACCAACTGGATCAAGCTCGAAGTGATCGGCAATCACGACACGCTACAGCCGGATGTGTTCGGTCTGGTTGAAGCCGCCCGCATCCTGTGCGAGGACGGCTTTGCGGTATTCCCCTATACCACCGACGATCTCGTTGTCGCCGAGCGGCTGCTGGAAGCGGGCTGCAAGGTCCTGATGCCGTGGTGCGCACCGATCGGTTCCGCCTTGGGACCGGTCAACATGACGGCGCTGCGCTCGATGCGCGGATATTTCCCTGGCGTCCCGCTGATTGTGGATGCGGGGCTCGGACGGCCGTCGCACGCGGCCACCGTCATGGAACTCGGCTTTGACGCCGTGCTCCTGAACACAGCGGTCGCCAAGGCGGCAGATCCGGTCGGCATGGCGCGTGCTTTCGGTAAGGCGGTCGACGCCGGTCGTGAGGCGTTCAGTTCGGGAATGCTCGAACCGCGCGACGTCGCCGTGCCATCGACACCGATGGTCGGCAGGGCCGTTTTTTCATGAAGCTCGATCCCTTCTACCTGATCGTCGACAGCGCCGCCTGGATCGAAAGGTTGGCGCCGCTCGGCGTCAAGCTGATTCAGCTTCGCATCAAAACCATGGATGAAACCGGGCTGCGCGCGGAGATCCGCAAGTCGAAGGCCTGGTGTGTCCAACACAAAAGCCAGCTCATCATCAATGATTATTGGCGCCTGGCAATCGAGGAAGGCTGCGATTTCGTGCATCTGGGCCAGGAGGATTTGCAAACGGCCGACCTCTCGAGGATACGGGCAGCGGGCGTCAGGCTCGGATTGAGCACGCATGATCATGTCGAGCTGGAAACGGCCATGTTTGCCGAGCCCGACTATGTCGCGCTCGGTCCGATCTATCCCACCACTTTGAAGAAAATGAAGTGGGCACCGCAAGGGCTAGAGCGGATCAGCGAGTGGAAGCGGCGGGGGGCGCCGATCCCATTGGTCGCCATCGGCGGCCTCAACCCCGACCGCCTCGACGGCGTCTTTGAGGCCGGCGCCAACAGCGCCGCAGTGGTCACGGACATCACGTTGAGCTTCGACCCCGAAGCGCGCACGCGAGAATGGATCGAAAAGACGGACCGATGGCGATGAGACGAGAACCGCATGTGCTTGTCGTTGGCGGATCAGATTCCAGCGGGGGTGCTGGAATAGCACGCGACATCGAGACGATCTCTGCCGTTGGCGTGCGCACCTGTCTCGCCGTCACAGCGCTAACGGTGCAAACGCACGACGCCGTGATCGAAATCCATCATTCGCCACCCAGCATGGTGGCCAATCAGATGTGTGCCGCGCTACAGGCCAACGACGTAGCCACAATCAAGATCGGCATGCTGGCGACTGCCAAGATCATTGTTGCCGTTGCCGCAGTGCTGCGCAAATTTCCGCAAGTGCCGGCAGTACTCGACCCTGTGCTGGCCTCCACCTCAGGCCGCGCACTTCTGGAAGCAGGCGCTATCGCTGCCATGAAGCGCGATTTGATGCCGCTTTGCTGCATTGTCACGCCCAACCTTCCTGAACTGGCGCTCCTTACTGGTTCCGAACCGGCTTCGGATGAGGACGGTGCGCTCCAACAAGGACAAAGACTGCAGGCCGTCGGCCCTCAGGCCCTGCTGATCAAGGGTGGGCACGCGTCGGGTCCCCGATCGGCCGATATTCTGTTACGCTCCGATCATGAACCCATCCACTTCGACACGCCGCGCCTTGCTATATCGATGCGCGGAACAGGTTGCATGCTGGCCAGCGCGATTGCGGCGCATCTGGCGAAGGCGAAGTCGCTCGAAGATAGCGTGCGCGAAGGCAAGCTGTTTGTGTTCGAGAAGCTTCAGAAATGCCGGCTGAATAATCACAACGTTCTGCGTCCAGCCAAGCAGACCCATTTTCCAGAATTTTTCCAGTAGCGAGACTGGAGGGCTACTGCTTCTCTATGCCATCCTTACAACGCGTTGAGTTCCACTGTGCCGTCCAGAATTATCTGTCGTTGTCCAGAATTAAGCCGGGCTTAGAACTGAAACGAACCCGCCGAAAGGTACGAGCGGCCCTCACTCGATAAGGGTTACCAAACCTATTCCTGTGGGCTACCAATCCGCGTGGTGGGTGGCCTTAGGTTACCAATCAGTGTGGCGTCCGGAATTATCTGCCTCTCTCCGGAATTAAGCCGAGATTAGAAGATCGGTGCGGTATTGCGCCCGGTCAAACCGTGTCGATTTGCGGCGTAGCCGACGTGTCTCACGCTTGGCGGCGTCGCACGCTGGTCCCGATTGTCGCCCGAATATCTGCCTACCGGCGACAGTGAATGCGCCAAGCTAGACCTTCGTCGATAGGGCGGCTCCGGTTTACCAATCCTGTCGTCCTAGGTTGACCAATCCGTTGTCGACCGTGAGCGGGTTTACCAATAAGGGCGGCTATATTCTGCGCAAACCCAATCACCTGATGCCAATCCAGAATTAATCGTCATTAAGGGCATTGGTAAACTCAGTCTGAAACCCCACCCTTAGCCAGAAAACTCTCCTGTTTTCAATCGCATAGCCCGCCCGCCAGCAACCGATAATTCGGGACCGGTAAACCCGTGAAAGGCCCAATAATTCCGGACGTCACACCAGTCTGCCCTTTTATGCGACTTTTCGAGCACAGACCGGGAACATCTGACCGTTTCCATTCATCGCCCAAGGCCGGTTTAGCGCTGGAAAAGCCAAAGTGCGGGAGTAAGAATGGCCGCAACGGGGCCGGAAGCCGTCGGTCAGCTTTCGGGGAGTGATCCCGGTAAGTTCGCAACTCATTCGCTTCTTTTCTGCAGTCCCCGCCATTACGAGTTGGCGGTGTCGGTCGCCGAGGGGATCAACGCCATTACTGCGGCTAGTTCGGCCCTCCGGACGAGGAATGGCATGCGCGTCGTCCCATAGTGCTTGGCAAGATGGAAGCGGTGCATGCCTCCTACGATGTGAACTTGGCCTTGGTACTCGCCGAGCAAAGGCGGTGTGACACCGCGGCCATGCAGCCATCGGTAGGCGATCCCACAGCTCTTGCTCTTGTAACGTTGATGCCAAGGACCCTTGTCCCTGCTGGCGGCGTAGGTAAGCCTGCCGCCAACGTCAGTGACATCAGCGTCGATAAGAATGAAATCCGTCGAAGCGTGGTCGCTGGGATCATCGCCGTCGAACGCGAGATAGAAGTTTGCAGGATCGCAGTCCCATATCGCAGTCAGTGCAACCGGAATGTTCTTTCTTCCTTTGCACCAGATGTCGACCTTGCGTTTCTCCTGAGCGCGGGCGACCTCGAAGGCTTCGTCTAGTTTTCCTTCCGCGACATCCATGGCTGTGATGACGTTCAAGCCAAGGGCCGTCAGACGGTTGATCTCGTCCACGTTCGCCATGCCTTCTCCTCTGGCAGCAGATTATTATCCACCGTTGGAAGATGCGGCGGCAATCCAAGCCTGAGGCACGAGGGCCTGTCCACGCCATTCCTCAATCAACTTGACTCCGGGAAGCTTGCCCCAGACGTCCTCATCTGCATGATCCAGCACGATGATCTGGAGGCGACCTTTCGCGGCCATGACCTCAGCGCCTAGGAGCGCAAAGACCTTCCTGACGGCGACCACGTCCTGATCCCTCCACGCGATGAGGTCGGGGCCCTCGTCGCCCGCCGCCCGCTTAGGAAAATAGACTTGGCTAGGTTGGTCGAAGATCAGCTGACCAGGGACTGGGTGATGAGGTTCGGCCAGGAAGTAGTGCTGCAGCGCAAGCATTAGTGCGACGTGATACGCGAGCCAATTGGCGCCGCTGCCAATCTCCCACAGGTAGTCCTCACGCGTTCCCCTAGTCACCTTGACGGTCAGGTCTTCAATCAACAGCCTAATCGGGGCCTCGGGCCACTCCGCGTCAAGCTGCGGAATCAGCCGATTGGCATGATGGGAGACTTGGTGCAACGCGTTGAATAGCTTGCGCTGGATGTCGGCCTCGGAGATCGTCTTTTGCAGCGTTGCAATATCGGCCTGCAGCGAGGTGAGTTCCTGCCGCAAATCCGACGACTGGTCGGCGCGGTCGTAGACGTGCAACGCCTGCTCCAATCGACCGAGGAAGCGCTCAAGCCTATCGAAGCGATTGGCCTCGTCTCGGGCGACGTCAGAGTCCCGTTCCAGCACCGCTATCTCGCTACGGACATCGTTCAACTCAGATAGGACCGCTTCAGCGGCGCCGCGCTGGCGCAGGATTTCCTTGTCAAGCGTGTTAGACATCGCAGGGTGGGTCCGCAGTCGGATCTCCAGACCGCCGAGGTTGTCGCAAAGGGCCAAGACCTTCTCGCGGCCGCCGTCCCCGAGTGCGACCAACGGATCGGCGAACTCGTCGGCCAAGTCCCTCAGCCACGTGGAAAGGTCCAAGCGGTCACGTTGGATGCGCATGGCGTCGCCGTACGCCTCGCTGCTCTCCACCAGACGGCGCAGTTCGTTCAGGCGCTGACGATGCTCGGTAAGTCGCGCGGCGATTTCAGTTTCCGACGCACGAAGGGTTTCCAGACGCGTCAGCACCACATCGATGCCGGCCAGGCTTGGTCGAGCAAGACTTGAGTTGCTGTTCGACACGCGCCGAAGCAGGTCAACAACGTCACTCCAGTCCTTCGGCACTTCAGTGGAGGAATCGACTAGGCCAAGTTCGACTGCCTGACGCAGCCACGCCTCCGCCTCCGCCCGCCAAGCGCCAGTTGCCGACACGATCGCGCGTAGCTCAGCCTCCTTCCGGCGGAGGTTGCGCTGGAGCCGATCGATCTCAAACCGCGCCTGGAGAATCTTTGCCGTGACCGCGCCCAGAACGTACGGGAAGATGGTCTTTAGCTTCTCCCGGTGTTCCGTCGTATCGGCCTTGAAAAACATCACGTCGGGATTGGCGATCACGTTCTGAGGTTGGAACGTGAAGGCCATGAGGTCGCGGAAGCTTGGCCTTTGCTTGAATCCATTCTCTGTACCTGGTTCGAAGTCGAGGTCAGTCAGTCCTGCCAGGCGGTTCATCGCGCGCTTGACCGTGTCGACATTGGTGGTCTTGTCGGTGATCGTCTCCGGAATTTCGACCTGTGCGCCCTCCAGCAGCACCATGTCGCCTGTGCTCTGTTGGTCCCCCGGTTCGCGTCGCGCCAAGAGCTTTTCGCCCTCCAGCGTCTCGATCAGAATGCCGAACCAGCTGCAGTTCTCGCGGATTACGCCCACCGGAATCGCGCATTTCTCCGAGCCCAGACAGTAATCAACAATAGGGATAACGGCGGACTTCCCGGTCTTCGACGCGCCGCTGATGACGTTGACGACACCGGGCTCGAACTTGACGACCCGCGGCGCTGCACCATTGCGGGGCCAAAGGATCAGTTTTCGAAGCTGGAAATACATCTAGAACTCCACCCGTAACAGGTTGGCCACCTGCGCGGTCCCCAGGTTCGAAAACCAGAAACCCAATTTCTCCGAGGCAGGTCCGAGGTGCTTGACGCGCTCTGGAAGGACGAGCCTCCTCGGTTTCGGTTCTGGTACGTTTGCTCTTAAAGTAGCATCCTTGTAATCCACGGACAGCAGCCGCCCGCTCACACCGACAGCGGCCGATTGCAATGTCAGAGTACGCAGCAGCAGCGCTCGCTCGTGGACGGCGAGGAGTTGTTCCCGTTCCTTCCCGAGCTTGGCCGCGAAGAGCGCCAGTCCAGAGGGTCGGTTTGTCGAAGTCACGATTTCGAGCGTTGCGCGATGCAGGACGATTGGCAGCACGAGAAACGCCAAGGCGAACGGCGCTGGACGTTCGTCCTCAGCCTGGAAACCTTGGCCAAATTGCCACAATGCGAAAGCCCCAAGTCCTGGATTCTGGACAAGGGCGAGGTCGCTGAGCGGTAGGTGCGATCGGCCAGCCTCAATCAAGTCGCTGGCTCCAAAAGAGTCTGGTAGTCGGGATGCCAGCCGAGGCGCAGGCCGTGGGCAAGGGCGTTGAATGATCCGTGGACGAAATGACCGGGGACGACTCGACCATCGAGTGGAGGCTGCAACTGCGCGCAGCGCCTGTAAACTATTCTACCACGAACCGTTGCGGGGTGTCCGGCCTGTATGTCGTGCACCTCTGCACTGACGTGCTCATAGCGACCGACAAGATCATCGTCCCAGTCACTTAGGTTCTTCTCAAAGATTAGCCCGCTTTCGCCCCAGATCGAGATGTCGGCGAGCGTCCTAAGGTAATCGCTAACAGCCCGGACGCACGCTTCGTCTCCCACCTCGATCAGCTCGAGTTGGCGGACGAAGGCGGGACGGTCGGCGATCAATTGTTCGATGGCCTCGACAGGCGGTTGCTTGGTGAAAGACGACAGCAGCCCTGGAAGGTTGTTCTTCTGAACAAATGCTCTTTGCTCGGCCTGAAACGCGTCCACGTCCAAGATGGCGGGCTTGCCAGCTCTAATCAGCCTGTCCGCCGCCTCCTTCGCAGCGCCGATCGCGCGTTCGCACACTAGGTCGATGATGAGCGGAGAGACCGTCGGCTTGAAGATCGCGCGTATCGGATCGACGGGATCTGCATCGACGCTGATAACGGCGAGATTCTTGACCAAGGCGGCGCAATGAGCCGCATCAGCGTTCAGGAAAGCTTGGACGTCGGCGTCGCATGCCGGTGCAGCTTTCAGCTTGCTGTGGGCTTTGGCGAGGTTAGCGACCAGCGCCTCCACGTCGGCATCTGTTTTCGCGTCGTTCAGCGCGATCGCGAAGGCACCCGCCTTCACCGGTGTGACATATAGCCGGAAATGGCTGGTCGCCGGGTCGATCTCTCCCGCCGCCATGAAGCTGAGCCAGTTGGCCAGAGACTTCCACAGGTCCGCAGCCCAGTCGGATATCGGATTTTGCTTCAGTGCGCTCTTGCTTTGCTAAAGAACGACTTCGCCGCCGACCAGGTGAACCGCCACATCGTCTAAATGTTCAAGAGAGACCAAGGCGCCGCTAGGCGCGTTGAGCAGGTGAAAGCAAAGGCGTACAGGTTGAAGCGCATAGCCGAGGTA
>NZ_RZQP01000139.1:0-16214 GCF_003998165.1 Mesorhizobium sp. M7A.F.Ca.US.007.01.2.1
GTGCTAGCGCATTCACCCTTATGCCCTTGCCGATGAGATTGCCCGACAGGGCCCGCGTGAAAGCATGAATGCCGCCCTTGGTCATCGAATAGTCGACCAGCTGTTTTGAACCGTCGATACCGGTTACCGAACCGGTGTTGATGATCGCCGAACCGGGTTTCATGTGCGGCACCGCTTCCTGCGCCATATGAAAATAGCCGTAAAGATTGGTCTTCAACGTCGTGTCGAAATGTTCTTCGGTGAGCTCGCCGAAGTCGCTGGAATGGATCTGGAACGCAGCATTGTTGACCAGCACGTCGATGCGGCCGAATTTTTCAACGGTCTCCATGACCGCCTTGTGGCAGTGGCTGCGTTCGCTGACATCGGCCTTGACCAGGAGGCAGCGTCGTCCCTCCTTTTCCACCGCGGATTTGGTCTCTTCAGCGTCTTTGTCCTCGGCCAGATAGACGATCGCGACGTCGGCGCCCTCGCGGGCGAACAACACCGCCACCGAGCGGCCGATGCCCGAATCGCCGCCCGTGATGAGCGCTACCTTTTGGTTGAGTTTTTTCGATCCGAGATAGTAAGGCGCATCGTACAGCGGCGCCGGCTCTATGGCCCATTCATGTCCCGGTTTGGGCTGATGTTGCTCAGGGAAGGGGGGCTCGGGATATTCGCGGGCGCCAGCCTGCATGGCGCCTTGAAGCTTCCCATCGCCTTTCGATTTGTCCTTGGCATCGATGCCACGTTGGATATGGCGCTGCTTGGCCGCTTCACCGGCTATTTCCGACTTCATCTGCATGATCGTCTCCTTGGCTTGGAGAGAAAACAACGCATGTCGGCCAAAAAGGTTTGCGCAAAAGATCGACTGCAGAGAGGATTCCGACCAGCGGTTGGCAATGCGTGGCGACGACATCGCCAACTGCAACAATTCAGCTGCAATGCAGCCGCACCAGCCACCGCCGCGATGGGATCGAGCATCTGGGGCTTGCCCGCTGCCTGCGCCGCCTTGGCGGCGAGCCAAACGTGATGATGTGGACTGGGAAGCTCTTGCGTCAAACTGGCATGCGCAAAGCAGCGCCATCCGGTCTGCTCCGGGCGGAGCGCCGGAATTCTATCTTGGCGAGAGGCCGTCGAGCAGGAAGTCGAGGCCTCTTCGGAAGGCGCCATCCCAATCGTTGTCCAACAGCAGACGAGAGCGTTCGATTGTCGGGTAGTGTTCGCTGAGATGTGTAAGACGCTGCTGTGCGGCTGCCCTGTCTTCTTCCGAGAGATCGAAGCTTGCCCGGGTGAGGGTGGCGCCCATCACATAGTTCCAGAGCGACCATATCGCGGCGTTCAGATCCGCGTCCGCAACACCGGCTCTGGACAAGGTCTTGCTCAGCATTTCCAGGCGACCGAGAATGTTCCGGCCGAGCGCCCGGCGCGGCAACAGCGATGCCGACCAAGGATGACGCAACATTCTGGCGCGCCAGTCTTCGAGCATATGAACGACGTCTCCGCGCCAGTCCGGAGACTCACCTGTTTCAGGCGATCCGCGATGTTCGAGCACCGAATCGACTGCTAGATCAAAGACATCCTCCTTGTTGTCGACGTGCCAATATAGACTCATCACACCCGAGCCGAGGCGATCGGCCAGCCGACGCATTGTCAATCCGTCTATGCCCTGGGCGTCCAGCAGTTCCACCGCGGTCGCCACGATACGCTCTCGAGACAGCGGCGGCTCGCTGCTCGCTTGCTGCACGGGCTGGAGCGACACGCTTATCCGTTGATCCCCTTTGCTCCGGGCGCCGCTGCGTTTGGCTATCATCCGTCGTCCTCGCTTTTTCAGAACATCGATTTTGACCGGCAACGCGACAAATGTCGATCTTGAACGATTGACTCGTACGACGTACCATACGATGACTCGTACATCGCACGATTCACGTAGCGATTAGGTTAAAGTCCAATCTGCAGGCGCCAGGGTAGGTTGCTCGCAGGCTGCGGAGCCAAGCGAAAAACCATGTCACGCGCAATCAAGCATCTGCTTATCGGAGGGCTAATCATCATGACCATTGCAGTCCCCACTGCGTCGCCGGCGAACGAGTTCAAGCTGACTATTGTCAATCCACAGGCGCTCTACGACCCGTCGCCGAATGGCTACAGCACCGCCGTAATCGCACCGCTCGGAGCTCGGATCGCCTACATCTCCGGGCAGGGCGGCCAAGACAGCACAGGAGCCTTGTCACCGGATTTCGCCGTCCAGGTGAAGCAGGCCTACACAAATTTGCATGCTGCGCTTGAGGGCATCGGCGCTAGGCCGGATCAGGTGGCGAAGCTCACGGTCTTCGTCGTCGACCACGACATGTCCAAGCTCGAGGTGTTGACCAGGAACGTCAAGGACATGTTCGGCGAGGCGCTGCCGGCGCAGACTCTGGTTCCCGTTCCCAAGCTTGCAATCGATCCCATGCTTTTCGAGGTGGAAGCCACCGTTATTCTGGAATAGTCGCTCCGATTGACCCGATCGTTCGAACAAAGAGTCGAGCGCGCTGCCGACGGCTGCGCGCTCACAATATCGAGCCGATGTTTGCAAACCTGACGTCTCTCCAGGCTGAAGATGTTTGCAAACCTGACGTCTCTCCAGGCTGAAGCCTACAAGGGAACTGGAAAGTGAAGTCGGTGACCGCCGCATCCTTGCCGCTCGCCGTATCCAAAAGTCGCATAAGATAGATTATGGAACTAACGCATGGGCCAAGAACTGTAAATTGCCGCTGATTCTCATAGGCTTGAGCCGATTGTGGCGTATTGCCTTGAGCGGATCGCCAACGCTAGGCTGTCGAAATGAAGATGGCAAACAGCGAGATCGAAGCGGCAATCGAAGTGTTCGTGCATGGCTTCAGCGCTGACAGGAGCCGCACCTTTCCTTACGAGGCCAGCCGCGTTGGACCATTGTGGCTGATGCGCGATGCCGAACGCAAGAATCTTCGCGATTACCGCGGCGAAGAATGGGTCGTCCATGACGTCGCCGCTCAAGAGACCGATGCCGTCGTGCGGCAGCATGCACGGCCGGGCTTTGCCATTTCCGTTGTGATCGCGAACGACGATCCGGACGGGCCGACACGAACCGCCTACAAAGCTCTCGGCTACCGGCTGCTGCGGACCGAAGGCTTTTTCGTCCACCGATTGCACCGGATTCCGAACCCGCCATCGGTTGCTTCGGTCGAACGCGTGCAGACGGCCGAACGGGCGGCACAGTTGGGAAAGATCATCCGCAGGCAGCCGATCCCAGACGATTTGCTCGGCGACACCGCGCCGTTCCGCCAGTATGTGGCAATCGACGGCGCCGACATCGTTGGGCGCGTTCGCAGCCTGGATGCCGTGGGAGCCACCTGGTGTTCGAGCATGTATGTCGAGCCGTCGCACCGGCGTCGCGGCATTGGTCAGGCTTTGATATCGAAAATGTTGCACGACGATCGCGCGCGCGGGTCAAGGTACTCGGTGCTGGCAGCAACCCATGCCGGGGCGCTGCTTTATCCCCGGATGGGCTACGAGCGGATCGGAACGCTGCTGATATTTGCACCAAGGAGCCGAAAGCCCTCATGAAGCTCTATTCGCATCGTGCTGATTCGTAAGGGATTTCTATAACCATGCCGTCATAGGCGGGTTCGACATTGGCTGGTGTCTCGGCCATCACCGAGACGTAGTCGAGCGGCACGTGCATATGTGTCAGCACTGCATGTATCGGCGCCAGCCGCTGGATCCATTCAAGCGCTTCGCCAAGTGACAGATGACTTGGATGCGTCCGGTACTGCAGCGCGTCGATGATCAGCACGTCGAGGTCGCCCAGCCGTTCGGCGGTGGGTTCCGGAAAGTCGCTGATGTCGGGGCAATAGGCGAGACCGCCAATGCGGAAACCGAGCGATACGATGTCGCCGTGGATCTGCGGCAGCGGCTCGAGGGTGAGGGTACCCCCCTCTCCTTCGATGACCACCGGCCTGGTGTGGTCGATGAGATGCGGGCTGACGATCGGCGGATAGGAACTGCCTTGCGGCGTCTCGAAACAGTATCCGAACGCTTCCCGCAGCCGAAGCATCGTCGCCCTGTCGGCATGGACGTCGATGAGCTGGCGCTGATCGAGGACGAAACCGCGCAGATCGTCGATGCCATGGATATGGTCGGCATGCGGGTGGGTATAGACGACCGCATCGACACGTTTAACGCCGGCCAGCAGCATCTGCTGCCGAAAATCCGGCCCCGTGTCGATGACGACAGTCGTTCGGCTGCCGTTCGCCGCGATCCGCTCGACGAGCGCGGCGGCACGGGTGCGCCGGTTCCTGGGGTTGTCGGGGTCGCAATTGCCCCAATCGCCGGTGATGCGCGGCGTACCTGGGGACGAGCCGCAGCCGAGAATGGTGAGGCGCAGCCGGTCAGTCATCGTTCAGGCACTTTGCTCTGCAGGCCGCGGCATCTTGCCGAACAGCCGGAAGAAATTATCTGTGGTCAGATCGGCGATTTCAGCTTCGCTTACCCCGATCGTTTCGGCCAGCACCTTGGCGGTATGGGCGACATAGGCGGGCTCGTTGCGTTTGCCGCGAAACGGCACGGGCGCCAGATAGGGCGCATCGGTTTCGACCAGCAATCGGGCATGCGGGACATCGGCGGCAATGGCACGCAACTCAGCTGAATTCTTGAAGGTCAGGATGCCCGAGAACGACACGTAGCCACCGAGAGCGACGCCCACCTCGGCAAGCCGGCGCCCGGAAGAAAAGCAATGCAGGATGAAGGGGAAGGCGCCCTTCCCTGTTTCGTCCTCGAGAATATCAGCCATGTCGGCATCGGCATCGCGCGAATGGATGACCAGCGGCAGCCCCGTTTCACGGGCGGCGGCGATGTGATTGCGAAAGCCTTGCGCCTGTGCATCGCGTGGCGCCTTGTCGTAAAAATAATCGAGACCGGCCTCGCCGATGGCCACTACTTTCGGGTGCGCGGATAGCCGCACAAGCTCCTCGACCGTGATATCCAGTTCTTCGGCCGCATTGTGCGGATGAGTGCCGACAGAGCAATAGACTTCGTCGAAAGTTTCAGCGATCTCAAGTACTTGCGGAAAACGCTTCACGCGCGTCGAGATCGTCACCATACGGCCAATTCCGGCGGCTAAAGCGCGGGCGACGATGGCCGCCCGCTCCTCGGCGAAATCTGGAAAATCCAGATGGCAGTGGCTGTCGACGAGCATCAGACGTTCTGTTCGACATAACGCGGAAACACGCCTTCCGGTACGGGCAACGCAGTACCCGGCACCAGCGCATGGTCCGCGTGGACATGCGCGAAATCGCGGCTCTCCGCCGGCACCGCCAGCAGGTCGAGCAGTTTCGCGGCCGAGCCCGGAGTGAAGGGCTGACACAGCACCGCCACGCGGCGCACGACTTCGGCGGTCGTCCACAGCACCGTTTCCATGCGCGCCGGGTTGGTCTTCTTCAGCGCCCATGGTGCCTCGCCGGCGAAGTAGCGATCGGCTTCCGCCACCACGCCGAAGATAGCTGCCAGCGCCAGATGGATGCCCTGCTCGGCGACCGCCTTGCGCGCGGTGTCGAGCGCGGCGGCGGCCTGATCCAGGATCGCTCTGTCTGCATCCGTCAGCTCGCCGCGCTGCGGCACCACGCCGCCGCAGTTCTTGGCGATCATCGACAGCGAACGCTGCGCCAGGTTGCCGAGACCGTTGGCAAGATCGGCATTGGTGCGGTTGACGATCGCGTCATGGCTGTAGCTGCCATCGTTACCGAACGGCACCTCGCGCAGGAAGAAGTAGCGCACCTGGTCGAGACCGTAGTGCTCGACCATCGCGAATGGATCGACGACGTTGCCAACAGATTTCGACATCTTCTCGCCGCGGTTGAACAGGAAGCCATGCGCGAAGACGCGCTTTGGCAACTCGATGCCCGCCGACATCAGAAATGCCGGCCAATAGACCGCATGGAAGCGGACAATGTCCTTGCCGATGATGTGCGTGGCCGGCCAATAGTGCCATTGCTCGGCCTTTGTGTCGGGATAGCCGGCGGCGGTGATGTAGTTGGTCAAGGCGTCGACCCAGACATACATCACATGCTTGTCGTCGCCTGGCACCGGCACGCCCCATTTGAAGGTCGTGCGCGAGATCGACAGATCCTTCAGCCCCGACTTGACGAAGCTGAGCACCTCGTTGCGGCGCTCGGTCGGACCGACAAAGTCGGGCTGGCTCTCATAAAGCGCCAGCAATTTGTCCTGATAGGCGGAAAGCCGGAAGAAATAGCTTTCTTCCTCGTTCCATTCGACCGGCGACCCAAGCGGTTCGCGGCGCACGCCGTCGTCGCCGAGCGTCGTCTCGCTCTCGTCGAAATAGGCTTCCTGGCGCACCGAATACCAGCCGCTATAGCGGTCGAGATAGATGTCGCCATTGGCGGCCATCGCTTTCCAGATCGCCTGACAGGATTCGTAGTGGCGCGGTTCGGTCGTGCGAATGTATTGGTCATTCGAGCCGCCCATCGCCTCGGTCATTGCGCGGAAAATCGCCGAATTGCGGTCGGCCAGCGCCAGTGGCGTTATACCTTCCTTCTCGGCAGTTTGCTGCATCTTCAGGCCATGCTCGTCGGTGCCGGTCAGGAAGAAGACGTCCTTGCCGTCCAGGCGCTGGAAGCGTGCCAGGGCGTCGGTTGCAATGACCGTATAGGCGTGGCCGATATGCGGCTTGCCGTTCGGATAAAAGATCGGGGTGGTGATGTAGAATTTGTCGCGTGACATGAATGAACCGTCATGAATGTCTGAATGGAAAGGCGTGGCGGTGGATATCGTATCGAGGCAGCATTTGCCATCCCGATCCAGGAAACCCAGTCACATTCGCATTGCAGAATTCAGGCGGTCGATCATGATCAAGGCGTGCTGCTTCTTATCGAGATTGTAAGTATCGGTCTCAGATATAGCGTCCAGCGCCTCATGCCAAGTGTCCGACAGCGTTTTGGCTCGTGCGAGATCGCCAGCCAGTGCTGCCTGGCTTGCCGCGTCCGACAACAGGTCTAGCACCCGGCGGTTGAAGATATCGAACTGGATCGCCTGATCGCGGCCGGCCACGGCTTCGGCGAGGCGGAACGCGCCGCCGACATCGCTCTTTTTCCCGGTGACCAGAGCGTCGAGCGTCGAAGCGATCTCCAGCCCGCCATACTGCGTCAAGAGGATCGCGGTGCGGGCGCTGCCCCCTGCCCGCTCGGCCAGTGCCGCGCGCGCCGCCGGATCCTCAGGCGGCGCCGGCTCGGTCGTTTCCAGCACCGTCATCAGGTCGTCGGCGTCGAGCGGGTTCAATCTCACCACCTGACAGCGCGACCGGATCGTCGGCAGCAGGCTGCCCGGCGCGTGGACAATCAGGATGAACAGAGTCCGTGCCGGCGGCTCTTCAAGATTTTTCAGCAAGGCATTGGCGGCATTGGTGTTCATGTCGTCGGCGGGGTCGACGATGACGACCCGGTAGCTGCCGTCATGCGAGGTCAGCGACAGGAAGCGGCTGACCTTGCGGATCTCATCGACGGTGACGACCGTCTTGAAACTCTTGGTCTTGTCGTTCAGCGGCCGGGTCAGATGCAGCACGGAAGGATGCGCCCCGGTGGCGATCTGGCGAAACAGCGACGACGCCGGATCGGGAGCGGCAAGGCTTTCCGGCGCCTGCGCGAAATCCGGGTGCTTCAGCAGATGATGCGCAAGGTGGAAGGCGAGCGTCGCCTTGCCGATGCCGACTGGCCCGGAAAAGATCAGCGCATGCGGCAGCTTGCCGGCGCGATAGGCGGCGGTGAGCACGCCTGCAGCCTGGCCGTGCCCGACCAGAAGGGGCGTTTCGGAGGGCTCCGGCACGCCGTCGAGCGTGTCGTGCTGCTCGGGTGCGATGCGCTCGAAGATCATGCCGGCGTCGCCTGCCTGTCGCGTGCCGGCGCTCTCGCCGCCAGCGCCGCGAACACTGCCGCGGTGACGACGTTCTCAACCGCGTCGGGCTCGGCGGCTGCGTCGACGACGATGCAGCGCTCCGGCTCGGCCTTGGCGATCGCCAGAAACGCCTCGCGGCGGGCCTGGTGGATCGCCAGCGTCTCCTTTTCGAAACGGTCGGCGACTGCCTCGGCGCCGCGCCGCAGCGTTGCGCGCCTCAGGCCTTCCGCTGGGTCGATGTCGAAGATCAGCGTCATGTCCGGCATCATGCCGTTGATGGCGACCTGTTCCAGCGCATCCATGAACGCCGGATCGATGCCGCCGGTGACGCCCTGATAGACGCGTGAGGAATCGAGGAAGCGGTCGCAAAGCACGATGGAGCCACGCTCGACCGCCGGCCGGATCACCTGCTCGACATGATCGGACCGCGCGGCGGCGAACAGCAGCGCTTCCATCTTCGGCCCGAACGGTTCGGCTGCGCCCGACAGCAGCACATGCCTGACCGCTTCGGCGCCCGGCGAGCCGCCGGGTTCGCGGGTAAGCAGCACGTCGTATTTCTTGGCGCGCATCTTCCTGGCCAGCCGCTCGATCTGCGTCGACTTGCCTGCCCCCTCGCCGCCTTCGAAGGTGATGAAAAAACCGCGTGCCAACCGAGAGGCCTTCTTGTCCATGGCTGAATGGGATTGTAGCGCTCTAGATAGTCCGCGTTGGGCCAAACGTCCATGCCGTCGATTTTTTGCCCTTATGCATGCCGTTCCCCAAAACCATGGCTGGTTTTGAGCGACATGCGTTAGCGCAGCCAGCCGATCACCAGTTCCTTGACGGCATCGAGCGCGCGCTGCGGCAGCGTGCCGACGCCGATCGATTCGGCAGCGAAAAGCGGCGTCTCCTGGCTCAGCGTATCGCCGATCCAGACGCGCAGCGCACCCACCGGCTGCCCCTCCTCCACCGGTGCTGCAACCGGGCCGTCATAGACGATCCTGGCCGTCAGCTTGTCGCGGTTGGTGATCGGCAGGAAGATGTCGATCGGTCCCTTTGCCTTCAGCGTCACCCCGGATTTGGCGCCGCCGAAAACCTGGGCTTCTCCAACCACCTCGTCCCTGGCGAAAATTTCGGTCTTCTCGAAGGAGCGGACACCCCAGTCGAGCAGCTTTCGCGCTTCCTCGGCGCGCTCCTTGTCCGAGGCCAGCCCGCTCATCGCCGCGATCACGCGGGTACCATTGTGGCTGAGCGAACCGACGATGCCGAAGCCGGCTGCCTCGCTCGCCCCGACCGCCAGGCCGTCGGCGCCGATGTCCATCGCCAGCAGCGGATTGCGGTTCCTCTGTGAGATCTTGTTCCAGGTGAAATCCTTTTGGGCATAATAGCGATAGAAATCCGGATAATCGCGCCACAGGTGCAGGGCGAGCTGCGCCAGCTCGCGCACGGTCGTCTGCTGGCCATCCGCCGGCAGGCCGGTCGAATTGACGAAAGTCGACGTCTTGAGGCCGATCTGGCGGGCGCGTTCGGTCATCTGCACGGCAAAATTGTCTTCGGATCCCGACATGCCTTCGGCGATGACGATGCAGCCGTCATTGGCCGCCTGCACGGTCACGCCCTGAATCAGGTCTTCGAGCCGGATCGACGACTTGAGCTTGGCGAACATCGTCGATGTTCCCGAAGGCGCGCCACCCTTGCGCCAGGCGTTCTCGCTGACCACGAACGTATCGTCGAGCTTCAGGCGGCCGGATTTGATGGCATTGAAAACCACTTCCATGGTCATCAGCTTGGCCATCGAGGCCGGCGGTATCGGCTTGTCGGCCTCCTTGGAAAACAGCACCGTCCCGGTCTCGGCATCGATCATGAAGGCCTGCGCGGCCTTGGTCTCGAACAGCTGTGCACCGGCCGGAGCCTGGAAAAACAGCAGCAAGCCAAAAACCAGAAGCCCGGCGAGAGGCGGGAGCAAGCGAAATTGCATGATGTTCGACCCGTTGGCCGGCACCGCCGGCAAGCCCGCGAAAAGTATCAGGCTTTTTGCGCGGCGGATCAACCGCGCAGCGGAAATCCCATCAGGCTTGCGCTCAGTTGCGCACAGCCAGCGCATCGGGCGCGCCATGCGACCAGGCAGCCTGCAGCAAATCATCGAGATTGCGGTGGCCATCGGGATAGAGATTGACCGAATACCAATCCTCGCCATCGAGTTCCGAACGCTGGATCTCGATCTTGCCGTATGCGGCAAGCTCAGCGGCAACACGCTTGGCCTCCGCTGCATCCTCGAACGAACCAGCCGCGACGTAGTCAGTGGACGGACCGGCCGCTGGCGGCTGCCGCTTCCATGATTGGAGCACATCGGCCAGCGACATGCCGTCGCCACCCATCGCGGCGAAGGCATTTGAGGCGCGTTCGACCCGCTCGTCGGCATAGGACAGCGAGGCCACGGCAAACGGCGATTGCGGCGGCAGATTGATCTGCGGACGCTCCGGCACGATCGGGCCGAAATCCGGAAGCGCCAGATCGCCATAGGCCGACGACTGCGTCGACATGATCGGCTGGACAGAACCGGTATCTGTCAACTGGCCCGGAAACGGCACGGCAGCAGTGCCGGCAGGCAGGCTTGGCGACGGCCCGTTCATGGCGACCATGACGCCGGTCGGCAGTCCATCCGACGGGTCTGGCGCCCTGTTGCCGGGATGATAGGAGGCCATCAGATACTGGTCGTCATCGCCGTCGAGCGGCGCGCGGCCGACATATTCGACCTTCACCTGAGCGGTGCCGGTGTTGGCATAGTCAAGCATCTGGGCAGCGCGCTCCGATACGTCGATGATGCGGCCTTCGTGATATGGGCCGCGATCGTTGACGCGAACGATGACCGAACTGCCGGTCTTGAGATTGGTGACGCGGGCATAGCTTGGCAGCGGCATGGTCGGGTGCGCCGCCGTCAGATGGGTCATGTCGTAGACTTCGCCATTGGCGGTAAGCCGGCCATGGAAGGCGTCGCCATACCAGGAGGCGAGGCCGACCTTGGCGTAGCGCTTGTCTTCCTTCGGGTAATACCACTTGCCACGGACCTGATAGGGTTTGCCAAGCTGATCCCTGCCGCCGCCACGTTGGATGCGCCCGTTCCGGGAGATCACACGCGGGCTTGCCTTCACGCCATATTCGGATTCGGCGAAATACTCCTTGGAGCGGGTCTTCTTGTTGACCATCGCTTTCGGCTCAGGCTGCGACGCGCAGGCGGCCAGCAAGGCAGCCGACATGGCGAACAACGCGACGGTAGCAGCGCGACGAAGACGCGGTGGCGTCACAGCCTGCATTTTCCTGATGTCCCCTTCAGTCTCAACTCAAGGCGTCGCGTTCAACCACCAGAGGAGCCAAAACACTCACCCGACAATACCAACGACGCTTAAAACCCCGATCCTTTGTGCGCAGGAATTGCTTATCACGGTATTAACCGATTGTGGCCGCAACCGGGCAAGATTGTGGCGTCTCCACCGTAAGAGCTCTCTGAAAAGTAACGGTTTTCGTGCTTCCACGCGAGAGATGTGATGCCCTCTGCCACAGAAAGCCTGGCTTCGCTCCTGCCCGCCGTGTCTGCCGGTTGACCGGGCTTTGTCGGGCAGCGGACCGACCGCCGGAACAAAGAAATGCGCCGCTAGTTTCATCCGCAGGGCACTCGAACAGAAGGACGAGCATGATGAAAATGACTTCATTGATGGTCGCGATCGCGATGTCGCTTTCTGCCGGGTCTGCGATCGCCGCATGTCCGGACAAGTCAGCTTCGAACACCGGGACCGATGCCGGACAGACCGCCGGTATTTCGAAAGATGGAACCCACGCGCCTTTAGAGACTCCGAAGGCCATGGGCAACGCGAACAAGCCAGCCGCCAAGGATGGCACCACGATGCCATTGGCGGGCGCTGAAGGCGGGGGCGACAAAAACCTTGCAACCTCGCAGCAGGATATCGAGGCGCAGCAGCACGGTGATAAGGCCGCGGCGGCAAAGGCGGACGAAAATTGCAAAGACTGAGGACCGTACAGGCCGGAGCCGATTTGCAGCTTCGGCCTTCCTCACCAGTAGCTGTTCCCTTGGCGAAAGTTAAATCTGCGGGATACCGCAGCTGTCCCAAGAGGCTGACCCGTAGGGATTCGCCAGTCGGCGGGCTCCTTCTTCATCATGCACCAATGGGATAGCGAGTTCCGGTGCTCGATTCCGACAAACTCAGAGCCTGCCAGGACGGCAGGAACCGACACAGTGGTGGTTGACGCAGCCCTCAATGCCGCTTTACAGGAATGAGGCGTGAACCAGCCGGGAGCGCCTTCGGTGCCAATCCGGTGCCACAGGCCAAACGAGTTGGCCCCGCGCTGCCCAAATGGTTGAAAAACCACGATGGAGGAATGGCCGAGCGGTTTAAGGCACCGGTCTTGAAAACCGGCGTGGGTGCAAGCTCACCGTGGGTTCGAATCCCACTTCCTCCGCCATTCGATCGAGAAGGGCATACAGAGCATACAGAACTGAGTACGCCGATTTCCGCCTCCGTGGACGTAAGGGTGAAGCGTCAAACATCATGTCTGCTTTCTCCTGACCTTGGGCGTCAGCACTGGTAACCCCCCTGCTCATTCGACGTTCTATCCCTTGCATCGACCGCAATCAGAGGTATGCTAACACTTCATTCTGGTTGTATATTTCGCAAGGCTTATGGGATATTCGATCTCTCACGAGCGCCTGTCGGTAGTGATCGGTCGCATATATGAGGCCGCCTACGATCAATCGATTTGGCTTGACGTGGTCCTTCAGTTGCAAGCCATGTTTCATGGCTCCAGAGCCTGTTTCTCGGGCATCGACTGGGCCAATGTCGAGGATAGCTTTTGCGTCTCACCGAGCCGCGACCCCTATTGGGACAGGATTTTCCTTGACCATTTCGCGACCAACGAACTCTTTGCGCCGCGTGTGGCCGCGCCGCTTGGCCGGGTTTTTAGCGACACCCAGTTGATTGGGCGGCACCGTATTGAACGCACCTCCGTCTGGAACGAATGGATGATGCCGCAGGACATGTATGACGGCATGTTCTGCAATCTGCGCGCGTCGGAAAAGAACTACTGGTTTTTCGACGTGCAGCGAGGCCGAGGGCAGCCGGCGTTCGACGCCGATGATCGTGCGATGCTCGCCCTGATCACGCCTCATCTGCAGCGCGCTGCGGGTTTGGGCCGACATTTCGAGGCGCGACCTGTGCTCCGATCGCTGCTCGGCCACCTGCCCTTCGCCGGCTTTATCGTCGATCCGCGCCTGCGCATCCTTGACATGAATGACGCCGCGCAAAGACTTTTGGTACAGCCGATCACTCTGCTGACGGCGAACGGTGGCCATCTGGCCACCTCCGATTCCACGCAAACCCAAATGCTGCAACGTGCGGTCGCACGAGTCTGCCGGGTGGACGAGAGCGAGTTTCCCATTTCGGCTGCCGATTTGATCTTGCGGTCGGAGCGCGGCGACCAACTGGTATTGTCGATTGGATTGTTGCCCGACGGCGAGATGTTCGGCCTGTCGGCTGGACCTTGCGCGGTGGTGCTGGCGCGCGAATCACGTTTGGCCCTGTCGACGAGCTTAGCCGATCAACTGCGAAAAACCTTTGGGCTGACAGGGAAAGAAGCTTCCGTCGCGCTCGCGCTCGCAAGCGGATTGTCCTTGAAGGAAATAGCGATCAGGGAAAACATGGCCTACGGCACCGCACGCGTTCATCTGGACAAGATTTTTCGCAAGACAGATACGCAGAGGCAGAGTCAGCTCATTGCGCTGCTGAATGCATTTCGTCTTCTGCCCTAACAAGCTGCAATAGCACATTAAGGTTCTTCGAGTGCAGGGCGTTGCGACTGTGGCGAGCCAGCGACAGTGCGCCACTCTTTGGCCGGTCTATGGCATTTGATATATATATCGCCCACCCATCATCCGTTATTGCGAATCTGAAGCACTGATTTGCTCGAAGCATTGCTTTGCTTGGGCTGTTCTGATGACGGCAGATTGCATTTATTGGACGATGGGGCGGGCCTATCATGAGACTCTACGGTTTTTCGGCAGACAAAGCCTACCCACTCGTTTCCTTGCGCGCGCAACTCCTCTCGCAGGCCAGTCGCTCGGCACTGCGTTTCGCAATCGGCATGGCCGGTTTCGCCGGCTCGGCTGTTTTCTTTTCCCCGCAGGCGCAGGCGGCATGTACGGTCACTCTGGGAACTGATGTGCAGTGCGGCACCACCTCCACGGTCAATGCCGTCAATCCGGCTGCTCCTCCCAACGACCGGGGCTATTCATTTTCTTCACCGTTTACGGCCCACCTCGCGATCGATGCCGGGGCGACGGTCAGCGGATTTGGCCTCGCGATCGAGAATACCGGCAATGGCGCCGTCATGGTCGTCAACAACGGCACGATCAGTGTCGATGCGGGCAACACGCCAACAGCCGGCGGGACCGCGGCACTCAATATCGATGCCGCCTCCAACCTGATCACGTACACAGGCAGCGGCGCGATCACCAATAACGGCAGTGGCGATGCCTTCGCAATAAAGCAGAATGGCCTGGGCTCGATCGATGTCGATGCCACCGGCGATATCACGGCGGCTGCCGGCTCAGGCATTGTGGTGCGTAACACGGCGGCGAGTGGCTCCATCGATGTCACCACGGGCGCGGTGACGGCGCTGGCTGCTGGCATGTTCGGTATCGACGTCCAGTCGTCTTCGACGGCAGGCAATCTCACGACCGTGGCGAACGGCGATGTGACGGCGGGCAATACCGGTATCTTGGGTCGAGTTTCCTCCACAGGAACTGGCAACATCGATATCACGGCGAACGGCGCCATCGACGCAGGCAACGGCATTATCGCGCAGAACTTGGGCAACGGCTCGACGACGGTGAAGGCGATGGGACCGGTCACCGCGACAATGGCGTCGGGCCTTGGCGTCTTCGCTCAGGGCCGGGGCGATGTCTCGATAACAACGGGTGCGGTGACCTCGACGGGCGGTCAGGCGGTCTATGCAATAGGGACCGGCACAGGCACAGGCACAATCGATGTGACGACCAACGGCAACGTCTCGGGCACTGCAGGCATCCTCGCAGGTAACTCCGGCACGGGCATGATCAGCGTGATCGCCAATGGTGCGGTGACCGGCACATCCTTTGACGGCATCGTCGCGAACGGTGGTGGCGCGGTGGACGTGCAGGTCGCCGGCACGGTGATGGGCGCGCGTTCCGGCCTGACCTTGATTGGTGGCGGCGGCGGCACGGGTAATCTCTCGGTGACGGGCGCGGGCGGCTTCGTCGGCGGCAGCGACGATGCGGTGAATATTCAGAACTATGGCCCGGGCACGGTCACGGTCGATATATCCGGCGCCAGCAGCTCGACGAGTGGCGGCGGCATCGTGGTGCGCGACACGGCGACGGGCGGCAACATCGGCGTCACGACGGGCGCGGTGACGGCGCTGGCTGCCGGCAGGATCGGCATCGACGTTGAGACGCTGTCGGCGACGGCCAATGTGACGATCGTGGCGAACGGCGATGTGAAGGCGGGCGGCCCCGGTATCTTCGCTGGCCTTTCCTCGGGAAGCGGCAACGTCGATGTCACGGCGAACGGCGCGATCGACGCGAGCAGCGGGATTGTCGCAGGGACTGTCGGTACAGGTTCGGTGACCGTGAAGGCGGTTGGTCCGATCACCGCGACGACTGGTCGAGGTATCGACGCTGAAAGCTCGGCCGGCAATGTCGCGGTGATAACGGGTGCTGTGAACGCAACTGCGGCTACGGCGATCTTCGCGCTCCAGGACAATCCGGTGGGCGCTGGCACGATCAATGTGACGACGAATGGCAATGTCTCGGGTACGACAGGTATCCAGGCAACCAATCTTGGCACGGGCGCGATCACGGTGATCGCCAATGGCGCGGTGACCGGAACGTCGGCCGAGGGCATCGTCGCGACGGGCAACGGCGTAGTGGATGTGCAAGTCGCCGGCACGGTGACGGGCGCGACGCGTGGCCTGACTTTGACTGGTGGGACGGGCGCCATCAACGTCGCCTCGTCGGGCGCGATCCGTAGTCTTTCCGGACTGTCCAGCGATGCGGCGATCGAGACCAATGCCGCGACGATGGCGCTCACAAACGCCGGTTCGATCGTCGGTACAGCGCAGTTTGCCGGCGGCGCGACACTGTTCGCCAACGACGGGAACTGGAACGGCGCCGGTGGAACCAGTGATTTCGGCGGTGGCGCCAGCAGGCTGGTCAACGACGGGACCGCCGTCGGTGGAAACTCCGCCGGCGTCGCGGAGACGACGCAATGGACCAATCTGTTTCAGTT
>NZ_RZQP01000013.1:0-58698 GCF_003998165.1 Mesorhizobium sp. M7A.F.Ca.US.007.01.2.1
CGCCAGCACCGTCGGCCATGGCGGGGCTCCAGGCCAGGGGGGCCAGGAGGCAGGTCGCGAGAGCGGTCGAGCGCAGCAGGCTTCGCTTCGAGACGATGGCAATTCCTGTCAAGGCCAAGCTCCCCAGATCAGCACCGACGCAGTCGTGCATGTCCCCGGGCATAGCACCCGAGACCAAGGGCGGGTATCGTTGAAACTAGCTATGCCCGCCGCGCCGGGATCGGCCGGTCAGGCCGCGGGCACATGCAAGGCCAGCACGGTTTCGCCGCGCCGCGACCGCGTGTCGAGCGTACCGCCCAGCCGTCCGGCCCGTGCCCGCATCGAGCGCAGGCCGGTGCCCGGGACGGGCGCTTGCGAGGCGGCATCGAAGCCGACGCCATTGTCGTTTATGGCCAGGCTCAGCGTCTCGCCGCGCCGGTGCAGGTCGATGACGACGCGGCTTGCCTGGCTGTGCTTGAGCACGTTGGTCAGGCCTTCCTGCAGGATGCGGACGAGATCGAGGCTTCGCGCGAGCGACAGGTGGCAGTCCTCCAGCCCGGTCAGGTTCCACACGCAATCGATGTCGCGGCTTTCGCATGCCAGCGTGTGGCGGCGGCGCAGCGGCGCGATCCACTCGGCCAGCGACTGGCCGCCCGTCTGGTCGTCGGCGGCGGTGTCGATGATGACCCGCAACTCGTCGCGCAGTTCCTTGAGGACGGACAGGAAGCGATCGGCCGGCAGGTTCTGCGGCGCATGCTCCAGCATGGCGATCGAATTGACCAGGGTGCCGCCCATGCCATCGTGCAGATTGTGGGAAAGGGAGACGCGCTCGGCCAGCCTGGTGTTGGCCAGGGTGACCTCATGCTGCTGATGCAGCGTGAGGCCGAGTTCTTCCCTGGCGGTTTCGATCTTGGCCGTGAGCTCATCGTTGAACCCCTCGATGCGGCGCATATTGGCGACGAAGTTCCAGGCCAGCACCAGCGCCATGCCGACCATCTGAAAGTGGGATGTCAGCGTGACGTAGTAGACATTGCCAAGAAGGATGCCGAGATAGGTCATCAGGTCATGCAGGATGGCCACGATGGTAAGCGCGTTGACGATGTGAAGGACGATGTGGTCCAGCCGATTGCTGCGCCAGGTCAGGCCGATCGACAGGAAACAGGCGCCGATGTAAAGCAGCGACCAGAACAAGGCCAGCAGGTTGAGCATCGGGCCGAGTTGGGAATGCGGCGTGGCAAACAGGGCCGCGGCGCCGATCGCCAGCGCGGCCCACAGCACGGCTTCCCCCCTGGGAAAGCGGCGCTCGGCAAAGCGGATGACAAACAGCACGAAGGCGGCGGCCATGACCATGAAGGAGAGCATGATAAAACGCTGCCAGGTGTCGGTCGCCCCGAACGGCCAGGGGCTCGTCACCACGAAATTGAGCGAATAGCAAAACCACGCAATCGTCATCAGGGCGAACCAGCCATAGGCCTTCAAGCTTCGGCGCAGCAGCCAGACGACGAAGAAAAAGGTGCCAAGCGCCGCGGTGACGCCGAGATAGAAGACCGGCAGTTCGCGGCGAATCCAGAATTGCTGGACAAAATGGGCACGCGTCGCCGAAGGCGGGCCGATCAGGACCGGACCAAGGCCTGGCTGGTACGGCGCTAGGCCCGAGACCCTGATCAGCAGCGTGTTGGTGCCGGCATGCAGGACCGGGGAAGCGAGCTGCCAGTAGCGGGGCACGTTCCATGAGCGCGTCAACGGCTCGACGAGGAATTCGTCGCGGCCGAGTTCCGCGCCGTTGACAGAGATCGATCCGGCCAGTGTCCAGTAGTTCAGCGCGAGGCCTAGCGGCTCGGCCGCGTCGGGCCTGTCGAAGGTGAGGCGATACCAGACCACGCCGTCGAAACCGGGCCAGCGCGTCGCCCAGTCATCGGGCAAGGTCACGCTGGTCCAGCCGGCGGCCGGCGGCGCGGCGGCGTCCCAGCCGGATCGAACGGCCTCGATCGTCTTGAACGGCACGGCCCCGTCGGCGCCGAGGGCGATGCCGCCCGGCGCGAGGAGCAGGAATATCAGGGCAAGAAGCCTTGCGACCGCGCCTCGAAAATCGCTTCCGTCCGGGATTTGACCGACAGCTTCTTGTAGATGTTGCGAATGTGGCATTCGACCGTGAACCTGGAAAGGGAAAGGACCCCCGAAATCTCTCGATTGGTAAGCCCCTTGGCAACGAGGTTGAGGATCTCGACCTCGCGCGGTGTCAAGGGAGGCGGCGGCGCAAGCGCGGGCTTGCCGCGCCCCGGCCTGTCGGTGGAGGAACGGGCGCGCCCGGATGACGCCGGCGCCGACACCAGTTCCAGGATGCGCCGGGCGATGAAGGGATCGATCGGCGCGCCGCCGCGAATGGTGCTGCGGATCGAAAGTGACAGCTCGACGTCGTCGCGCTCCTTCAAGAGATAGCCGGTCGCTCCGGCACGCAGGGCTTCGAGGATGGTGTTTTCGTTGCTCCAGGCCGAGATGACGAGAATCGGCAGCGCCGCGTCGTGCTCGTGCAGGGAGCCGATGAGGTCGATGCCGTTGCCATCGGGCAGGCCGACATCGACCAGCGTCATGGCGAAGGGTTGGTCGACGAGCAGGGCCTTGGCCTGCGCGATCGACCCGGCGAAAAACAGCTCCTCCTGAGCGTAGCCAAGGCCCCTCAGGATCGAGCGCAACCGCACCTGCATCATCGGCTCGTCCTCGACGACAAGCAGCGGGCTCGGCAGCAGTGCTTCCGATGGCAGGTCGATGGCGGGATGTTCCTTGGACGACATGAACCTCGACGCGAATGGCGGCTTTCACCTGTAGCAGCCGGGCGGAAAATACCCAACCGATCGTACCCAGTCTGCCATGGATCGGTTGCCGCCGACATAGCTGGGATCAGGTAGAGCGAGCCGGGTATGGCCGTTTGTAACAGGGGCCATGTGGCGGACCTGTTTCGCGACATCCAACGGTTGCCTCCATGCCCGATCCTGCTGCAATCGGAGGAGAGACAATGCGTCAACATCTGCTGAACGGTTGGCTCGTGGCGGCCCTGGTCGCGACGACCTGCCTGCTCGGTGTGACCGCTTACGCGGAGGTGAAGGAAGACATCTCGCGCGTCGCCTGCACGCGTGGAGGACAGGCTCCTGGCGAGCGGGGCGCACGGTGTGATACCTGTGCCGCCGCGCGATGTGATGTGCGCGCATCAGGAGCCTGAGCGGCAGCCGTCAGGGGACCGCATGAGCGGCAAACCGCCAGCCAAAACGGCGCTTGCATTCGGGCACGATCCGCGCAGCCGAGATAGAATTTCCGATCAGACAAGCCGGATGTTGCGTGCGGGGTTGAATCCCTTGCGGCGAAAGGGTTTCAGACGCGGGCGCCGTCGAATTTTTCGCGCGCCGCCTTGACGCGCATGGTGTTGGCGCGCGCCCATTCGCTCAGTGCGCTGACGGGGATCAGCAGCTCGTGGCCGAGCTCGGTCAGCTCATAATCGACGCGCGGCGGAATGGTTGGAAACACGGTGCGGGTGACGAAGCCGTCACGCTCCAGCCCGCGCAAGGTGGTGGTCAGCATCTTCTGCGAGATGCCGCCGACGGCAGCGCGCAATTCGTTGAAACGCAGCGGTCCGTCGCCCAGCTTGCCGACGACCAGAACGGTCCATTTGTCGCCGACGCGCTGCAGGATTTCCGAGATGGCGCGGCAGTCTTCGGAGCGGTGTGGGTGCCTCGGTAACAAAAAAGTGCCTTCTTGTGCATCGCGTTTGCAGTATCTCATATAGCGCAGGTATCCAAATGATACCAGTACTTCGTGCAAGGAGAGCCCTTATGTCCAAACCCAAAATTGCCATCGTCGTCGGATCGACGCGCGCCGCTCGTTTCGCCGATGTGCCAACCCAGTGGATCGCCAAGATCGCCAAGTCGCATGCCGACATCGATGTCGAGATCGTCGACCTTCGCGACTTCCCGCTGCCGTTCTTCGACGAAGTCGCATCCTCCGCATGGGCGCCGTCGCAGAACGAAGTGGCACAGCGCTGGCAGAAGAAGGTCGCCGAATTCGACGGCTTCATCTTCACCGCCGCCGAATACAATCATGGCCCGACCGCCGTGCTGAAGAATGCCATCGACTACGCCGCCAATGAATGGAACAAGAAGCCGGCCGGCTTCGTCGGCTATGGCAGCGTCGGTGGCGCTCGCGCCGTCGAACAGCTCCGCCTTCATGCCGTCGAATTGCAGATGGCGCCGGTCAAGTCGGCCGTCCATATCGCCTGGGGCGATTTCCTCGCCGTCCGCCAGGGCGAGAAGAAGCTGGAAGACCTCGAGCATCTGAACCAGGCCGCCACAGCTCTGGTCAACGACGTTGCCTGGTGGGCCAAGGTGCTCAAGGCAGCGCGTCAGGCCGACGCCGTCGCCGAGGAAGTCAAGGCGGCCTGACCGCCGGTTCGAATTATCCTCCCAAGGATCCGGGGCGGCGCTTGCGCCGCCCTTTTTCAATTATAACGGCTCAAACCGAAAGCTGGCGCCGGATCGGACGACGCGGCCAACGCCGGGCGAGTCCAGATGCGCGCCGGCAACGAAACAATGATCGTCGGCAGCAAGCGCCAGCAACCGCAACCGGCTTTCGCGCGCCTGGTCCTGATCGGCATCGAATTCCCACGTCACCTCAGGTCGATCGAACTGGAGCGATGGGACGTGAACGGTGTCGCCCCAAATCAGAATGCGTTCGCCACCGCTCGAAACACGAAAGCAGCTGTGTCCCGCTTCATGGCCATGAGCGTCGACAATGTCGACATGTGTCCCGATACGGTCTCCGGCCTCGAAGGGTTCCGCCATGCCGTGAAATCGTTCGAGCCGCGCTTCGGCGCGAAAAAAGCCGAGTTCTTCCCTGGGAACGAGCAAGCGCGCCAGGCGCGGGAAAGCGTCGCGGCCGTCGGCAAGCACAAGACCATGGATGTGGTCGAGATGGGTGTGGGTGAAACAGACGGCACGGACTCGTCCGGCATCGATGCCAGCTTCGTCCAGCGCCTCGGGAAGTCGGCCCATGGTGGGATGCCAGGCGTTCGAGGCACCGGTATCGATCAGGATGATTCCGTCTCCATCGTCAATCGCGAAGGCATTGACGGACAGTCTGAGTTGACCACCAACCAATGCGACTTGTTGCGGCAATTCATCGCCAAATGGCTTGTCGCCGGGTTGCCGAAGCCGTCCGATCGGCATGTCGACATAGCCATCGCGCAAGGAGGTGATGCGCAAGTCACCAAGATCGTAGGTCTGATAAAGGTCGCCCGAAGCCATGCGGTGCATTTTTTCCGATCCGTTCTGCAGACAACCGGCAACATGCGACGGGCCAGCTGCGTCGGCAACCCGCCCCGTCAATTCGATCTGTGCCATGGGTGCGTGCGTCGCCTGCCGTGGCCGGATGATGCAGTCGGCGAGGCGGTCCGTTTCGTTCAACTCGCCGGCATGGTGCTGATACCCTGATGTCACGATAGCCTCGGCCCAATCGGGGTTGGACTGCTACATCGACCGGGCTGCCATCTGGTCGCGCCCTTTGCCCTGATATATCCGGCTGCGATCCGTCACATGAGTGAAGCCGTGAAGACATCCAGCCTGACCGGCGCCGTTTCCCCGATGATCCCGGTGCTCGTATGCGCGCTTGCGATCTTCCTGCTGTCCGGGATGGATGCGGCGATGAAGATCCTGGTCATCGCGGTCGGGGTCTACAACACCTTGCTGTGGCGCAGCATGGTCGCGGCCGTGGTCGCGGGCGCAGCCTGGTTGGCGGGACCACGCTTAAAGCCGACCATTCCGGTGCTGAGGCTGCATGCGCTGCGTGCCGCAATTGTCGGCGTCGTGCTGATATCCTTCTTCTGGGGCTTGGCCAGGCTGCCGCTCGCGGAGGCGATCGGGCTCAGCTTCGTGGCGCCCTTGTTTGCGCTGTTTCTCGCCGCGCTGCTGCTGGGCGAACGGATCCGACGCCAGGCTGTCTGGGCATCATTGGCCGGCATCGCCGGCGTCGCCATCATCATGGCCGGCCAGTTCGGGCAGGCAGACTATTCGCAGGACGCCATGCTCGGCACGGCAGCGGTGCTCGTATCAACCGTGTTCTACGGATACAATCTGATCCTCGCCCGGCAACAGGCGCAGTTGGCCAAGCCGATCGAGATCATGCTGTTCCAGAACCTTTGCGTTGCCATCCTGCTCGGCCTCGCGGCACCCTGGCTTGCCGTCGCCCTGCCGAGCGATCTTTGGCTTCCTTTGGCCGGGGTGACGGTGCTGTCGCTCGCCGGGCAATTCCTGATGAGCTGGTCCTACGCCCGCGCCGAAGCGCAATATCTGATCCCGACGGAATACTCGGCCTTCATCTGGGCGGTCGCGCTTGGCTGGTTCTTCTTCGGCGAGGAGGCGACCTGGACCACGCTGACGGGAGCGTGCCTGATCGTCGCCGGCTGCCTGATCGCCGCGCGGGCCAATCCCAGGCTTGCCGAGCCCATCGAAGTGACGGTTTGAACGTCGACGTTCAACGCCCCGCAGGATCGCGAAATACCCCCTTCTCCACCTCGTGCATGAAGTGAGCGATGAGAGCCGCGCATTGGCGATGATGCGTTTCGAGAAGCATGTGCCCGCTCTCAAAGACATGGATTTCGACGGCGTCGAGATCGCGGCTGTAGGCCATGATCTCGTCCAGCGCGAAGAAGGCGTCGTGGCGCCCCCACAGCACCAGGCATGCTGGCTGTTGGTCGCGGAGATAGGCCTGGATGGCCGGGAAGCGCGCGATGTGCGAGCCATAATCGGTGAAGAGTTCGAACTGAATGTCGGTGTTGCCGGGCCTCGCCAGGCGCTCCGTATCGAGATACCAACCCTCGGGCGGAAACAGCACTTTCAGACGCTCGGGGAGACCACCGATATACTGATTTCGGGTCCCCTCGAAATTCATCCAGTCCGGCAGTCTGGCGCGGTTTTCTTCAGTCGGTTCGGCGAAGAACGCCTTCGGCGCGTCCCATTCCGGTCCCAGCCCCTCGTCATGAGCGTTGCTGTCCTGGGCGATCAGGCCGAGGATGCGATCCGGACGCCGTGTGGCGAGATGATAGCCGACGGGCGTGCCGAAGTCAGTGATGTGGAGGAAGAATCGCTGGAGGCCGAGGGCCTCGATGAAGGCTTCGATCGTGCTGGCCAGGTTGTCGAACGTGTAGTCATAGGCATCGATGGAAGGGGCGGACGAAAAGCCGAAACCGGGCAGATCCGGCGCCACCACATAGGCTGTCTCCGCCAGCGGTTCGATGACATTGCGATAGACGTGCGACGAAGTCGGATATCCGTGCAGCAGCAGGATTGCCGGTCTGCCGGGATCGCCGGCATGACGGTAGAAGATGTCGAGGCCGTCGACATTGATGGTTTCGTGGCGGGTCTTGTAACGATTGCTGCACATCCTCTCCCTCCCAGGGTTCCGCGCCAATCTGGCGACGCGATGGCTTTGACACCACGTATCCGTATGATAGTGGGTACATCATGTAACCGTATAATCCGGTTAATGAGGTTATGTTCCATGGGCGATGCATACACCGAATGGGTACCGGATCACTTCATAGGCGGGCATCCCGCTTTGGACCTGTCGAACGCCGTGTTCGACCGGCGGGCGCCGGCAACAGACAATGAACTCTTCAAGTCCGTCCGGGATGTTGCGAACTGGTTCAGCGCCTCAGGGCTTGCCGACGATCGTCAGGCGCAGGCCGTTACCGAAATAGCGGATGGGCGGTTCGTGGAAGGGGTCCGCGAAATGCGGGAGGCGTCATTTCAGGTTTTCGAGCCAATCGCCGCGGGCAAACCGTCTGCGGTCGAACCGCTCGGCGTGTTGTTCTCGCGCACGGCAAGCTCGCTTGCCGCCGGGTCTATCGAGCTGGATGGCACCAGGCCGGAGCTTGCCCTTGGCCGGTGGCGCGATCCGGACGCCGTCACCGCGTTGCTGGCCATGCTGTCCATCGAAGCGTTCTTCACCCTGCCGCGCGACAGGCTGCATTCCTGCCCTCGCTGTGGCTGGCTTTTCCTCGATACGTCGCGAGGTGGCAAGCGGCGCTGGTGCAGCATGCGCACCTGCGGCAACCGCGAGAAGGTGTCGCGCCACCGAGATCATACCGACGTCTAGACTGGGTTAGCGCACCACGTCGCCTTTGCTGCGGGTGGGCCGGATGCCGGCGCGTCACTCCGGAAGACCGGCCTTGCGAAAACCATCGACGAAATGCTCGAGCGTAGCGGCGTCGCGGAATGGCTCGGTCGTCGCCCAGTGATGGGTTGTGAAATGCGGGTTGCCGACGAGGAACAGTTCAGCCTCTGCGCGCGCCTCGTCGAGCCGGCCGAGTTGGGCCATGCTTGCCGCCAGGAAACGGCGTGAGCTTGTGCGATAGGTCTCGTCACGGCGCAACGTCTCGATCGCGGCTTGGTAGTCGCGCGACGCATATTGCGCCTGGCCGAGCGTCAGATAGTACCAGCTCGCCGGAAACGGGTTCAGCCGGAACGCCTTGCCGATGTGCTCGAGGCCCTCTTCGACCCGTCCGGCCAGGACCGCGATGTCGGACAATGCCGCCCAGGTGTCGGCCTCGTTCGGGTCGAGCTCGATCGCTTTGGCGAATTCCGCATCCGCTTCAGTGAAGCTGCGCTCATAAGCAAGCAGATAAGCCAGGATCCAGCGACAACCGGCGTCGTTGGGATCGATCGCCACCGCCTTGCGCGCCAGCTCCAGGGCAACGCTGCGGGCAGCCTCGGTTGGTCCGCCCCAATGCACCTGTCCCATCCAGTGGTTCATGGCAAGCCAACGATAGGGCTCGGCATAATCAGGATCGAGCGACACCGCGCGCGTCAGCATCAGATGCGCTTCCTGCGCCATCTGCGGCGAGTCGTCGATCAGCTTTCGCGCCCGCACGCAGAGGTCGTAGGCCTCCAGATTTCGCGGCCGATTGCGCGGCGGCGGCGCGCGCAGCCGGCCAAGCAGCGCTTCCACGATCTTGGCCGTCACCTCGTCTTGAACGGCAAAGATATCCTCGAGGCCGCGATCGAAGCGTTCCGCCCACAGATGATCGCCACTCATCGCGTCGACCAGCTGTGCGTTGATGCGCACGCGCCCCGCGGCGCGTCTTGCACTGCCTTCCAACAGGTAGCGCACGCCAAGATCCCCGGCGATCTCGCGCACGTCCATCGCTTTTCCCTTGTAGGCAAAGGTCGAGTTGCGGGCGATGACGAACAGGCCGGAGATTCTGGACAGGTCGGTGATCAGGTCTTCCGTCAACCCATCCACGAAGGGATCCTGCTCGGGATCGTTGCTGAAATTGACGAAGGGCAGCACGGCTATCGACGGTTTGTCGGGCAGCGGCAAGGGTTTTCGCCTGGCCTCGCCCAGCTGTTCGACGGCCCCCGTGAAACGGTAGCCGACGCGCGGAACGGTGGATATCCATTCGCCGTTGTCGCCGACGGGGTCAAGCAGCTTGCGCAGCTGCGCGATCTGGACGGTGAGATTGCCTTCCTCGACGGCCGTGCCCGGCCACGCGGCGTCCATCAGTTCGGCTTTTCCGAGGATTTCGCCGGGCCGCCCGACGAGTGCCGCAAGCAGGCTCAGCCCGCGATAGCCGACGGCAACGGGGACATCGTTCCGAAGCAGCGTTCCCGCACGCGGATCAAGCACGAACGGACCAAAGGCAAAACGCGATCCCTGCATAGGCGCATCTATAGGGCCGCTCTGGCTCGTTTGGAAGTTTTGGGAACTATTTGGGAGGGCTTAATTACGGCGCCGTCCGTATCGCGCAGAATTCAACCTCATCGAGAGCCCCAGGCCCTCAAACCATATGGAGGTTGCCATGACCAATACCCTCACTTGTGCAGCGCGGCCGGGAACGCCCGTGCGGCCAGCATCGCGCCGGCTCCTGAAGACCCTGCGAAGCATCATCGCGAGCTGGCACGATCGGACCTGGCGCGAGCGCATACGCTTTCGCTGGCAGCTCAGGCAAATGTCGAAGGACAATCCGCATCTGATCGACGATATCGGCCTGACGATACAGCAGGTCGAGGAAGAGATCGCCAAGTCCTTCTGGGAACGATAGAGCGAAATGCCGCAAATCGCGTCGACCGTCAGCGCACCGCCTCGCGAGGGGCGCCGGCCAGGCGGGTGGCGATCAGCTTGTCGATGCGGCGGCCGTCGAGATCGACCACCTCGAAGCGCCAGCCCTGCGCGTCGACGCACTCGCCAGTCGCCGGCAGATGGTGCATGTGCGACAGCACATAGCCGGCGACGGTTTCGTAATCGCGGTTTTCCGGCAGGTCGATGCCGAGAATGTCGGCCATCTCGTCGGCCTGCATGTAGCCGGCGAGCAGCCACGAGCCGTCCTCGCGCTTGACCGCGTTTTCCTCGTCGCCGGCGTCGGTGTCGGCGCGGAACACGCCGGTGATGGCTTCCAGAATGTCGGCCGGGGTGACGATGCCTTCGAAATGGCCGTATTCGTCATGCACCAGCGCCATCGGCACGTCGGATTCCTTTAGCTTCTGCAGCACATCGAGCGCGTCGGCCTGGTCGTAGACGATGGGGGCTGCGCGCACATGCCTGCGCGGATCGAGCACGCGGCCGGCAAGCAGTGCGGCCAGCACATCACGCGTCTGGACGACGCCGACCATGACGTCGACGCCGCCGTCGCCTGCCGGCAGGCGCGAATGCTGGGTTTCCATGAGCAGCTTGCGGATGGCCGCCTCGTCGGATTGCAGATTGATCCAGTCGACTTCGGTGCGCGGCGTCATCACCGCGCGCACGGCGCGGTCGCCAAGCCGCATGACGCCGGCGATCATGCGCCGCTCGTCGGATTCGATGGTGCCGTGATGCTCGGCCTCGGCGACCAGCATCTTGATCTCCTCGTCGGTGACCTTTTCCTCGCTTTCGCCGCGCTGGCCGAGCAGCCACAATATGGTGCGGCCGGAGAAGTCGAGCAGGAAGACCAGCGGCGCCGAGACCGTGGCGAGGATGGTCATCGCCGGAGCGACCCTGGCTGCGACCCGCTCGGGATCACGCAACGCGATCTGCTTGGGCACCAGCTCGCCGACGATCAGCGAGAAATAGGTGATGATAGCAACGACGATGCCGACGCCTAGCGGGTCGGCGACAGTCTCGCGGATGCCGGTCGAAGCCAGGAACTGCGCCAGCCGTTCGCCGAGCGTGGCGCCGGAAAAGGCGCCGGAGAGGACGCCGACCAAGGTGATGCCGATCTGCACCGAGGACAGGAACTTGCCGGGATTTGAGCCAAGATCAAGGGCGCGGCCGGCGCCATTGGTGCCGCGGTCGATCATCGCTTTCAGCCTGGCCGGGCGCGACGAGACGATGGCGAGCTCGGACATCGACAAAAGGCCGTTCACGCAGATGAGGACGACCACGATAGCGATTTCGACGTATAACATGAGCGGTCAATAGCATTGTGGCGCGGTCTTCGAAAATAGTCCGGCGTGATTTTTGAGAAATGACCGGTATTTCGCTCACGCGGCATCCCAGGGCGGCGCCGAAAAATGTTCGACGAGGGCGTCGACGACAACCCGCACCTTTGGCGTGAGCGCGCGCGTCACCGGCCAGACGGCATGCACGACGATGTTCTCGACCAGGCAGTCCGACAGCACCATTTCGAGATCGCCGCTTTTGAGGCTGTCGGCGGCCAGCCATGTCGGCAGGAAGGCGATGCCGCAGCCGGCGAGCGCCGCATCCAGCATCGGTTCGCCATGGCCGAGAACGAGCCGCGCCTTGGGCACGAAGGTTGCGAGATGGCCGTCGGAATGTCTGATCACCCAGGGGCGGACGATGCCCTCGCGACCGTAGCCAATGACGCTGTGATCGGCGAGATCCTCGACCGATTGCGGCCGGCCATGCCTGTCGAGATAGTCGCGAGCCGCGCATATGGCCGAGCGCTGAGCGTAGAGGCGCCTGGCCGCTAGCGACAGGCTGTCGTCGAGTTCGCCCATGCGGATCGCCAGGTCGATGCCCTCCTCGATCAGGTCGACGCGGCGGTCATTGAAGGAGACTTCAACCGTCAGGTCCGAAAATTTCCTCGAAATCTCGAACAGCACGGGAGCGACGCAGCGTCGGCCGAAGGCCAGCGGCACGTCGACCCGAAGCCGGCCAGACGGGACCTGCCGACGCGAGGCGAGCAGCGACTGTGCGGCTTCGATCTCGGCCAGGGCCCGGACGCAGGCTTCATAGTAGCTGATGCCTTCGCTGGTCGGGCTGAGACTGCGGGTGGTGCGGTTCAACAAGCGAACGCCGAGCCTCTGCTCCAGCTGCGCGATCGATTTGCCGATCGCCGATTTCGTCACATGCAGCCGCTCGCCGGCGCTAGTGAAGCTGCCGGCCTCCACCGCCTGAACAAACGCGACGGTGCCTTGCAGGTCGGCCGTTTCCATGGCGATTCCCTATTGTCGACTTTTAGTCCGCAATCAGTGTCAAATTATACCGCACGGAAGCACTATTTTCTATAGTCGAAAGGCATAAATGTCCCGCCTGGCATCAATGCACGGAGCGCGAGACGACATGAGCACCCCAATCAACAGATCCTGGCAGATGAGCGGTTTTGGCCTGTCGAGGCTAAGCCAGGTGGAAGGCAAGGTGCCCGAGCCAGGGCCGCACGATTTGCTGGTGCGGACCAAGGCCGTATCGCTCAACTACAAGGACAAGATGATCGTGGACGGCGTGCTGATCCCCGACCTTGCCTTTCCCTTCGTGCCGACATCCGACGCGGTGGGCGAAGTGGTGGCCGTCGGCAGTGCGGTCAGCCGCTTTCAGGTCGGCCAGCGCGTGCTTGGCCAGGTGATCGCCGATTGGCCGGATGGCGACGCACCGCCGGTGCTGCATAAGCACACGCTGGGGTCGTCGCTGTCGGGTATGCTTTCCGATCATGTCATCTTCGGCGAGGACGCCGCGGTGCTGGCGCCGCTGTCGCTCGGCGACATCGAGGCCGCGACATTGCCGATCGCGGCGCTGACGGCCTGGTTCGCCATGGCCGAGGCGACCAAACCGGTGCCGGGTCAGACCATTCTGATCCAGGGCACCGGCGGCGTGTCGCTGTTTGCGCTGCAGTTCGCCACTGCGTTCGGCCTGCGCGCCATCGTCACCTCAAGCAGTGATGAAAAGCTTGAGCGGGCGAGAAAGCTTGGCGCCTGGCAAGGGATCAACTACCGCACGCAACCGGCCTGGGACGATGCCGCGCGTGAGCTGACGAACGGGCTGGGCGTGAACCACGTGCTGGAAATGGTCGGCGGCGACAATGCACGGCGATCGCTGAACGCGCTGGCCGCCGACGGCCGGCTGTCGATCATCGGCCTGCTGGGCGCGATGGAGCTCAGCTTTCCCATCCTGCCCTTCATGCGCAACCGCATCACCGTGCAGGGCCTGTCGATCGGCCATCGCCGTGCTTTCGAGCGCATGAATCAGGCGATCGAGGCGCTGGCGATCAAGCCGGTCATCGACAAGGTTTTTGGCTTCGATGAGGTGCCGCAGGCCTTGCAACATCTGGAGAAAGGGCCGTTCGGCAAGATCGTGATCACCACGACCTGACTTTTGCGATGTCATGGCAACTGCTTCAACACGCCGACAATTGCCTCGCCGTCCGTAAAATAGGGATCGCCGCCGCCATTGCGTCCCGCCTTGGTGGCGCCGACGCCCGATATGTCGCTGGTCGAGAGCAGCATGCCGGCAGTGGCCAGGTCGCGCATCAGGAAATCGCGCTCGGCGTCGATGTCGGGGCCGATATGGTGGGTGACGGCGCCGGTGTCGTGGCTGAAGCCGACGCCGCGATCGAAGCTGGCCGAGCCCAGCCACAGCGGCCGGCCATCGTCGCCGCTTGCATCGGTCTGCCAGAAGCGGACATGATGCCGTCGGTCGGCGCTGATGCCCTCCGGCTTTTCGAAGGCGAGATCCTGGGCACGGCCATCGAACAGCAGCCTGCTGACCGGCGCATCGGGATAGGGGTGGTCGAACAGCACGCTTTCACCGATCTCGATCGCGGTCTTCAGGGTGACGGCGTCGGCGGTGTCCCAGCCGGCGACGGCAAAGGCGTGGACCACCTCCTTCTGCGTGCCGACAAGGCCGACATTGATCGGGTCGCCCGGAATGCCTTGCGGCGTGTGCGTCAGCATCTCGAAGCGATGCGTGCGAAAACCTCGATCGCGGAACGTCCAGAATTCCGGTGCGGCGAAATAGGCGAGCGCCAGATACGCGGCCAACAAGGTCGCCGTCCAGATCATAATGCGTCGCCGAACGCTTCGTTGACTCATGAATGCCGCTCAAATGTTCCGGCATCACATTAGGCGTTGTCATGGCATTCAGGCAAAGGATACCCGGCACCGATCTAACGGCAGGCGCGATAACCGTTCTTGCGGTTCTTGATGTCGAAATGAAAATGGTTGCGGTGGTCGTAATTGTAGCCGGGGCCGAGCACGGTGGTGAAGTACTGGCAGCCGTCGGCGCGCACATTGTTGAGGAAGCCGCGGGTGCGGAAGGCGAACAGGCCGGGCTTGCGCACGTCGATGTCGTCGCCATTGTTGAGCTCGATGCTCATGACGTCGAGCGCATTGCCCTTGCCGTGTTCGGACAGGACGCCTTCGCCGGCAATCCGGCGGCAGGAATAGCTGGAGCCCTGGTGTATGGTCTTGACGCCGGAGAAATAACGCCAGCGGGCGGAGGGAACGAGTTCGTTCTTCGTCCAGCCGGCAAAGGTAGCTGCCATGTCGCAGGTCAGGGTTGCGGCGGGTTTCATCTGGATGTTGCCGATGGCCGAGACCTTGACCGGATAATCGATGCCGCACTGGCCTTCATGGATCGGCGCCAGATCGGTGTAGGCGACATCGAGGCGCTTCAATTGCTGACGGCAGTCGGTTTCGCTGGCCGGCATCTGCTCGACGGGCGACATCGGCTCGTCCATGCGCGGATAAGCGGCCTGCGTCATGTACGGATTGGAAGGGACAAGCTTCTGCATGCCGGCATATTGCGGCACGGCAGCCGTCTGCGCGCCGACGTCGACGGCCGGCTGCAGCGACAGCACACTGCCGGTGTTGCAGGCGGAAAGCGCCGCCAGCGCCAGACCGGCGGTCAGCATTGCTGCATATTTTGACTGGCGCGCGGTGGCGAAAAACACGGCCCGAAATTTGCCGGCCATTGGCGGAATCCCGTTGATGGATATCCGGCATTTTAACGATCAAGGGTAAAGGAAAACTCAGCGTCCGCGTTCATGCCTGCGGCCGAATTGCGGCACGCGGCCTGGATCAGCCATGATCACTGGCAGAACGTTCCGCCATGACGGCGCGGTTCGAGATCGAGATGGAAATGCAGGGAATGATCGGCGTCGGCGCCTGGGCCGAGCACCGTCTTGAAGGGTCCGCAGGCGGCCTTGCGAACATTGTTGAGGAATCTGGCGTCTTTCTCCGGCGGCGCCGGGCCGACCTCGATCTTCTTGCCGTCCGACAGCGTGAAGCTGGCGATGTCGAGCGCGTTGCCGAACGCGTGTTCCGACAGTTTTCGTGTGCCGTTGCGTGGCCGGCAGACAAAAGCCGATGCCTGGCTGATCGATTTCAGGTCCGCACCGAATTCGGCTTTCGCCGCCGGCTGAATGACACCGGCGGCAAAATGCGCCGTTGCCTCGGCCATCTTGCAGTTGAGCTCGGTTCCGGGGGCAATCGCGATCGACTTTCCAAGGGTCTTCAGCACGATGGGGTAGGGAATCGAACAGCCGATTTCGGGCTGGCTTTCCGCCTTGTGCTCTTCGAATTCGACGCCGAGCGTCTTTAGCCGTTCGCGGCATGCGACTTCCTCGGCCGGCATTTTTTCATCTGGCACGTCGGCCGAGCGCGGATCGGGCAGCATCTTCTCCTCGTCCGCGTCCGCCGGCTTTTGCGGTGGCTGCGGGGCGACGGTTGGCGGCTGGGCCTCGGGTTCTGCAATGTCAGGCTTTCGTGTCGGCGTTGGCGCGACGTCCGGCGGCTCCGGCTCGTTTTCCCCGGTTGATGGCTCCGGAGCCAATGGCTCGGGACGTGCCTGCTTTTCCTGGTGGGATTTTTCTTCCTTGAAACGGTCGGGCGCTTCCGCGGCCTTCGGCCCTACGCGCTTTTGCTCCTCGGTCTTTGCAGCTTCAGCCTTTGGTGCGTCCGCCGGGCGTGGTTCGGGCACCGGAATGCCGGGTTGGATTATCGGAGTGCCGGGTTCGGGCACGGGAACATCGGCAGGCGAGGGCAGCGATGCCTGCGTTTTCTGCTGTGTCTGCTTTGGCGTGACCTGCCGGTGGCGCCGTGGTTTCAAACGCTTTCCGCCCCTTGGTTTCAGGGGCTGGTCGGCTCGTGGTGTCAGCGGCTGCTCGACCCGCGGCGTCGGGGGCTTATGATGCCGATGGCGATGTCTCGCCTCGACCGGCATCACCAGCAAGGCCGTGACGGCCACGGTCAACGCAATCCTGCATATTCGGGAAAAGACGATCGACCCCATCGCCCTCAACGGCGCCGACGGCAAGGTGGTTGCCTTGGCCGCATCACGAACGGTAACCGCTCCGTTACGCACCGATCGCTTCCAGCCCTTCCTCCAGCCAGTCGGCGAGCAGCGGCATGCCAAGCAGGTATTTCGCGGTGCGCTTGTTGGCGCGTTCGCGCGCGGCGGCCAGCGCGTCCGCCCATTCGGTGGCGTCGTAGTCGCCGCGACCGACCCAGGCCAACGCGATCAGCTCGGCTGCTTCGTCGACATTGAGGTCGTTGATCAGCTCGCGCAGCTCTTCTTCGGTCAGGTTCTCGGAGCTTTCCTCGGCAAGGCCGTCATGGTGATGGTTGACATGGGACTCGCCGTCGAGTTCGACCTCGTGCTCGGCGCCATCGGCATAGTCTTCATTGACGGCCGCACTCAGTGCCTTGGCCTTGAGGATGAACAGGCGCACCGTGTCGGGGCCGATCGAAAGCTCCCAGTCCTTTTCAAGCCGCCGCTGCAAGGGCCGTCTCCCTCAGGTCGTTTGCCGGATGATAGCGGATTTGCGGCATCCGTCACCTGATGTTCTCCCGCCCGCATTTTTCCGGGATGAAACGCAAGCCGACCGGCGTTAGTATTGCATTCTCACCCCTCCAGGAGGTTTCGATGCATAAAAGAATGCTGATCCAGGCTGCGACCGCGCTTCTCGCGCTGCAGTTCCTCGCTGTTCCCGTGTACGCCGCCGGCAGCGGCGGCAGCGGCGGTGACGAAACCGTCACCCAGTGCAAGAAGGGCCAGGTCTGGGACAAGAAGAAGAAAAAGTGCGTCGCGCCCCAGGAAGGCATGCTCGACGACGACAGCATCTATGATGCAGGCCACGCGCTGGCGATGGCCGGGCGCTATGACGAGGCGATTGCCGTGCTCAGCCTCGCCGCCAACAAGCAGGATCCGCGCATCCTCAACTATCTCGGCTATTCGCACCGCCATTCCGGCCGCGTCACCGTCGGCCTCGGCTATTACGAGGAAGCGCTGCGCATCGATCCGAACTACACGCTGGTGCGCGAATATCTCGGCGAAGCGCATCTGCAGATCGGCGATCTGGCCGGCGCCCAGCAGCAGTTGATGGAAATCGAGAAGCGGACCGGCAAGGGTTCGCGTGAATATGGCATGCTGGCCGAGCAGATCGACCATTTCATGAGAAGCTGAAAAGATCCCAGGGCTCTTCCAAGCGGCCGCGAGCGATCGCGGCCGTTTTTTGTTGCCCCCGGTCTCATTCATCGCCCCCGACTGATGAAAACGGGGATGATTTTAGCAAAACCGATTTTTGGGCGTGAAAAACCCGCTGACATTGCTATATTCAGGGAAATTGCGGTGAAACGGTTCCGTAAGCTCGAGGCTGCCGGACCCGTTTTCTTTTTGTACCCATCGACAAGGCTTTCCCCGATACGCGGGGGTGGCAGCAGGAAAGGCAGGCATCATGAACAAGGTCCCGATGACAGGCGAGGGGTTCGCGTCATTGAAGGAAGAACTGCGCTGGCGCCAGCAGGAAGAGCGGCCGCGCATCATCGAGGCGATCTCCGAAGCGCGCTCGCATGGCGACCTGTCCGAAAATGCCGAATATCATGCCGCCAAAGAGGCGCAGAGCCTCAACGAGGGCCGCGTCAACGAGCTTGAAGATTATATTGCGCGCGCCGAGGTGATCGACGTCAGCAAGCTCAGCGGCGACAAGATCAAGTTCGGCGCCACCGTGGTGCTGGTCGACGAGGACACAGAGGAAAAGAAGACCTACCGGATCGTCGGCGACCAGGAGGCGGACGTGAAGTCCGGCCGCATCTCGATCTCCTCGCCGATCGCGCGTGCGCTCATCGGCAAGGAAGTCGGCGATGCCATCGAGGTCAACGCGCCTGGCGGCGCCAGGGGGTATGAGATCGTCCAGGTGCAGTTCATCTAGGACCTTTGATAATTCTACTGTGGCGGCCGACTACAGCGCCGCGCGTTCTCTCGGACGCGCAAAGGACGCTGTAGGATTTTCAGTTAGCGCATGATCCCTTTCCGAAAATCAATCACGATTTTCGGGGTCATGCGCGGGCGGTTTTCTGCGCTTCCGGTGCTCACGTACTTTAAGTACGCGCCGCTCCGGTTCTCGAAGAACCACGCTATTCGACTCGCCAGAGCGAATTCTGAAAGGTCCTATGCCGGCGCTTGTAGTTTAAGTGCCAATAGCTTTTCTGCTTCCGCCACTACCTCCACCGGCACAACACGCCCCCCATGCGAGGCCAGCAGTGTCGATGCGTAGCGTCCGCACGGGCCGGTCAGACCCGGCTCTGTTGCCAGGAAAATTGCGACCGTCGGCAGGCCAAAGGCACTGGCAAGATGGGTCAGCCCGGTGTCGGCGCCGATAACCAGCGTCGAGCCGCCGATAGTCGCGGCGATTTCGGACAGCGGCGATTTCGGTACCACGATCGTTGACGGCACGGCGCCTGCGATTGCCTCGGCCACGGTTTTCTCACGCTCGTTCGACCAGGTCGTGACCGGCGTCATCCCCCGCTCAATCAGGAGGCGGGCGGTTCCGATCCAGTCTTCGGCCGGCCATTTCTTGTCTTCGCGGCTGGTTCCGTGCAGCAGGAAGGCGGTTTTTCCAGAAGTGCCCGCCAGGGTGCCGGCGGGCGGCACGATGCCGGAGTCCAGCGTCGAAAGATCGGGTTGATAGGCGAGCGCCAGGCCAAACAACCGCCGCGTCCGTTCGATGGCGTGGAGGTCGCGCGGGACGGCATACGTGGCATCGTAGAACAGCGTCGCTGAGGGTTCGCGCGCGCTCGAACGGTCGAAGCCGGCAATGGGGGAGCCCGCCTGTCTTGCCACCAGGGCCGATTTCAGCAGGCCTTGCGCGTCGATGACCAGATCGTAGCGGCAATTGCGCAAGGTGCGGCGCAGGGCGGCCGCCTCGCGCCAGGTGGCGCCGTCAAGCAGCGCCTTGCGCCAGCGCCGGATCGCCACCGTATGAATCTTGTCGATCGCCGGGTGAAGCGCGACGATTCCGGCGAATGCCTCTTCGACGCACCAGTCGAAGGTCAGGTCCGGGCGGTGGCGACGGGCATCCTCGACCGCCGGAAAGGTGTGGATGACATCGCCCATCGACGACGTCTTGACGATCAGCACCTTCATGCCGCGGCCGGAATTTCCAGCAGCCGGTCCGCCGCTGCCGCGACCTGGCCGACTTCCAGCGTCTTCAGGCAGTTGAGGTGGCCGAGCGGACAGACCTTCTGGTGGCAGGGCGAGCACGACAGGCCGAGCCAGACCAGCTCGCGGCGCTCCGCCAGCGGTGGCGTGTTTTCGGGCGAGGTCGAGCCGTAGACGGCGACGATCGGCGTGCCGACGGCGGCCGCGACATGCATCAGTCCGCTGTCGTTGGACACAGCCAGCCTGGCGGCGGATATCAGGTCGATGGCGTCCTCCAGCCGCGTCTGTCCGGCGAGGTCGACGACGCCGGGGGCCAGGGCTGCGATCTCCGCCGTCACGTCGCGGTCGTTCTTCGAGCCGAACAGCGCAACCTTCAAGCCTTTGCCCATGAAACCGCTGGCAAGCCCGGCATAGCTTTCGCTGGGCCAGCGCTTGGCAGGGCCGAATTCCGCGCCGGGCATCAGGGCCACGAATTTCTGCGGCGCCAGCCCGAAACGGCCGAGCAGGTCGACCTGGTTTTTCGTGTCCACGCTAAGCCGGGGCGCCCGGAAACTGCCGCCCTGGGCAAGGCCGAAATAGGCCTGCGCGGTGCGTCGTTTGATGCTGTCGGGCAATGGCACGATGTCGGTCAGCAGGCCATAGCGCATCTCGCGCAGATTGCCGACACGGCGCGGAATGCGGGCAAAGAACGGAATCAGCGCCGACTTCCAGCTGCCCGGCAGGATATAGGCCATGTCGTAGCGGCCGCGCAGCAGGCGGCCGAAGCGGCGGCGATGGGTGAATTCGAGCGCGCCGGGTTTGAGCGGAAAGTCGATCTGCTGGCGGATTTCGGGCATGCGCTTGACCAGGGGTGCTGCCCAGGCAGGCGCCAGCACATCGATGGCGGCGTTGGGATACAACTCCTTCAGCGCCGAAAACAGGCACTGCGCCATCACCATGTCGCCCACCCAGCGTGGGCCGATCACGAGGATCGTTGGGCTTTCAGCCATTCGACATAGTCTCTGACACCGGTTTCCACTGTCCGGAATTGGCCATTGTAACCGGCCGCGCGCAAACGGGACATATCAGCTTGCGTAAAGCTCTGGTAGCTGCCCTTGAGATGGTCGGGAAAGGGGATGAATTCAATCTCCCCTTTACCCAACGTGTCGATCACCGTTTCGGCGATGGCGCGGAAGGGCTGGGCACGGCCGGTGCCGCAATTGAAGATGCCGCTTGAGCCCCGTTTCCACAGCCACAGATTGACGTCGGCGACATCACCGACATGGATGAAGTCACGGCTTTGTTCGCCGGGTCCGAATCCATCATAGGCGCCGAACAGTTTCGGGTTCTCGCCTCGCTCGACCTGGTTGAACAGATGGAAGGCGACGGAAGCCATGGCGCCCTTGTGCGCTTCGCGCGGGCCATAGACGTTGAAGTAGCGCAAGCCCACGACCTGTGAATGGTCGGCCTGCCCGGCGAACACGGTTCGCCTGACATAGTCGTCGAACAGCTTCTTGGAATAGGCGTATACGTTGAGCGGCCGTTCCAGCGCGGGATCCTCGAGGAACTCCGAGCCGCCGCCATAGACGGAAGCCGAGGAGGCATAAAGGAAAGGCACGCGCAAACTCTGGCTTGCATGCAGCAACCGTTTCGAGAAGGCGTAATTCACCTCCATCATGAATTTGCCGTTCCACTCGGTGGTGGTCGAGCAGGCGCCCTGGTGGAACACGGCCTCGATGCGGCCGAGCGAGCCGGCCTCCATGCGGGGCAGGAAATCGTCCTTGTCGAGATAGTCGGCGATCTTGAGATCGGCAAGATTGACGATCTTGTGACCGTCGGTAAGGTCGTCGACGACGAGGATGTCGTCATGCCCTTCGGCATTCAGCGCGGCGACGATGTTGGAGCCGATCATGCCGGCGCCGCCCGTGACGATGATCATGAAGGACCTCTGGTTGCTTGCGATTCCGGTCCTTATAGGGGAGGCTAGCCGGGCTGTCGACAAAGCCAGGTGCATGCGCCTGTCCTGCCATTTTATGCGCTTGTCTGTTTTGTCCATTTTGTCTATTATGGACAAAACAGGGTATCCCATGAAAAACTATCCGTCGACCGATCTGAAACAGAATCTTGGAGATGTGCTTGCAGCTGCCAGCCAGCAGCCGGTCTCCATCACTCGCCACAACAAGCCGAGATACGTCCTGATGAGCATCGAGGCCTACGAAGCGCGCTTCGGCAACGACAGCCGCCGCGTCTACGCTGCGAAGGACGCCCCGACCGAACATGTCGAGATGCTCGAGGAGTACGCCGCGGAATTGGACCGTGATTAAACCCGCTGCTGCGGACGTCTGGCGATATCCATATTTTTGGCATCGCCAACACGGAGACGGCGAGACCGAAGGCCGGAAGTCACGGCCTGTGGCCTTTGTGGCTGTCCTTCCTGGGAAGGCCGGGGGTACCAACCTCTTCCTACTTGCAATCACTTCCACACAGCCGGGCCGTGATCGCGTTGCCGTCAGCATCCCGGAAATTGAACGCCACCGTGCGGGCCTCGATCCTATGCCCCTTTGGGTCATGGTCGATGAGTACAATCATGATATCCTGGAAGCGTCGGCCTATTTCGAGCCGGGTGCGCGAATTGGCGCGTTCAGCCCGTCATTTCACAAGAAAATTATGTTCGCTTTTACTGCGGTTGTCCGCACGGGTCAGTCCAAAGCAATCCCGCGCGCGGACTGAATCGACAGGGCAGAGCACGATCGTGAGGGACCAAAAATGCCATCGACCGAACTGCTCATCGCGTTTTTCGCCACCACGGCGATCTTCGCCTACATTCCAGGCCCGGCCATGCTCTATGCCGCCGCGCAGACGATGGCGCGCGGCCGCTGGTCCGGCCTGACGGCGGCGCTGGGCATTCATCTGGGCGGCTACGTGCATGTTTTCGCCGCGGCCGCCGGGCTGTCGGTGCTGTTTCATGCCGTGCCGACGCTCTACCTGGCGGTCAAGCTGGTCGGTGCGCTCTATCTGATCTGGCTTGGCATCTCGCTGTTTCGCAAGCGCGCGGACGGCGATGCGGCGCTGCCCGCGATCGAGCGCAAATCGGCGCGGCGCGCCTTTTTCGAGAGCATCACCGTCGAGGTGCTCAATCCGAAGACAGCGATCTTCTTCATGGCGTTCCTGCCGCAATTCATCGACGCCTCGGCGGCGTTTCCGGTCTGGCTGCAGTTCGTCGTGCTCGGCACGATAGTCAATCTGATGTTCTCCTCGGCCGATATCGTCTGCGTGTTCCTGGCGGGCGCCGTGATCGGCCGCCTGCGGCGTTCGAGCCGCGCCCAGCGGCTGATGCAGCGGGCGGGAGGGGCGGTGCTGGTCGGGCTGGGCATCCATGTTGCCCTGCAGAAGAGCTGACGCATCGGACACTCGCGGGTCATGTCCTGACGTTGCGCTGCGTGGATTTGCGGTATATCGGCAGGCATGAACGATCCGGCCCGTAAATTGACAATTTTCATCACGATTGAGATTTGCCTTACCCTCGCGTTGCCAGTGACATGATCAAGCACAATCCGCCTTCTCCAGAACCATTGCACCGCGCCATTGCGCGGTTCGGCCAAGCCACCGTGCTGGTGGTCGGCGACTTCATCCTCGATCGTTTCGTCAACGGCGTCATCGAGCGGATCTCGCCGGAAGCGCCGATCCCGGTGCTGCATGGGCGCGGCGAGACCTCGACCATGGGCGGCGCCGGCAATGTCGTGGCCAACATCGTTTCGCTCGGCGCTGCCGCTGTCCCCGTTTCCGTCATCGGCGCCGATCTGGCGGGCGACAGTCTGGTGCGGATGCTGCGGGAACTTGGCGCCGATACGGCGGGCCTCGCGCAGGAGCGTGGTCGCATGACATCGTCCAAAAGCCGCTTCAGCGCGCTCAACCAGCAGGTGCTGCGTTTCGATGAAGAGGAGATCAAGCCACTCGGCGCCGCGGAGCGAGCCGGCCTGATCCGGCATTTCCGCGCCGCGCTGGCGCACGCCGACATCGTCATCCTGTCCGATTACGGCAAGGGCATCCTGCTCGACGGCGTCGCCGGCGACTTGATCGCCATCTGCCGCGAGGCTGGAAAGCCGGTGCTGGTCGACCCGAAGGGCCGCGATTACGCGCGCTATGCCGGGGCGACCGCCATCACCCCCAACCGCAAGGAACTCGGCGAGGCCGTCGGCCATGCGGTGTTCGCCGATGACGAGATCGTGGCTGCCGCGCGCCAGCTGATTTCGGCACATGGTTTCGATTTCGTCGTTGCGACGCGCAGCGAAAAGGGCATGAGCGTGGTCGGCCCCGACGAGGCGCGCCACATCGCAACTCAGGCGCGCGAAGTGTTCGACGTTTCGGGCGCCGGCGATACGGTGATCGCGAGCTTCGCGCTGGCGCTGGCCGTAGGCGCCGATACGGTCATGGCCGCTTCGATCGCCAATGCCGCTGGTGGCGTCGTTGTGGGAAAACGCGGCACAGCGCGGCTGACGGTCGAGGAACTCACCGGCGCGCTGTTCCGTTCACATGGGCCGACCGCCCACAAGGACGCCATCCTCGACGCCACATCGGCCGCCCGCATGGTGGCGGCGTGGAAGGAAGAGGGCCTGAGCGTCGGCTTCACCAATGGTTGCTTCGACATCCTGCATGCCGGCCATGTCAGCTTGCTGCACGCGGCGCGAAGCCAGTGCGACCGGCTGGTGCTCGGCCTCAACAGCGATGCCTCGGTGCGGCGCCTGAAGGGCGCCGGCCGGCCGGTCAACGACCAGCACGACCGCGCCTGCGTGCTGGCAGCACTCTCCTCGGTCGACGCGGTCGTGGTGTTCGAGGAAGATACGCCGCTGGCGCTGATCGAAGCGCTGCTGCCCGACATACTGGTCAAGGGCGCCGATTACACGGTCGATACCGTGGTCGGCGCCGATGTGGTGCAGAAGGCCGGCGGACGCGTCGTGCTGGTCGATCTCGTCGCTGGAAAAAGCACCACCAACACCATTGGCAAATTGCGCGCCGGCGGCACCACAAACTGAGGGTTTCATGTCCGACTTGAACGATTACCTTGTCCGCTCGGCGGCTGCCATATCAGCCATGGTCGAACGGGACCTGACCGGTGAGATGGAGCGGGCAGCGAGCGCGGTGGTGACGGCGCTTTCGTCGGGGAAGGCCTTGCTCATCGCCGGCAATGGCGGCTCGGCCAGCGACGCCATCCACATTGCCGGCGAACTGGTCGGCCGCTTTCTCAAGGAGCGCAAGGCCTACAATGTCATCGCGCTGCCGGCCAATGCGGCGGTGCTGACCGCCTGGGGCAACGACTATGGCTTCGACACGGTGTTTTCGCGCCAGGTCGAGGCGCATGGCGCGGCCGGCGGCGTGCTTCTGGCAATCTCGACCAGCGGCAATTCGCCGAGCATCCTCGCCGCCGCCGAACAGGCACGGAGGATGGACATGACGGTGATCGGCATGACCGGCGATACCGGCGGCAAGCTGAAGCCTCTGTCCGATATCCTGCTCAACGTTCCGTCGACCTCGACGCCGATCATCCAGCAGGGGCATCTGTGCCTTTATCATCATCTGTGCGAGGTGGTCGAAGCGCGCCTCAGCAATGGCTGATCCCACGACCTCTGGCCGCTATCCGCTGGCTGAGCCGGGCCTGTGGGTCGAGCAGGTCGGCTCAAAGGTGTTCGCCGCCGGCTCGCCGGCGCTGTTCCTCGATCGCGACGGCACCATCAATATCGATACGGGCTATCCGGATGATCCTGCCGAAATGGTGCTGCGCGCGGATATAGCCGCGGTGATAGCCGCCGCCAACGGGGCCGGCATTCCCGTCATCGTCGTCACCAACCAGTCCGGCATCGCGCGCGGCTATTTCGGCTGGAGCGATTTCGCCGCCGTCAATGGCCGCGTGCTCGAACTGCTACGCGCCGACAATGCGTTCGTCGACATGGTCCTTGCCTGCGCCTATCACGAGGCGGGCTCCGGCCCGCTCGCGGCCGCAGATCATCCGATGCGCAAGCCCAATCCGGGCATGCTGCTGGAGGCGGCCAGGCGCCTCGGGCTCGATCTGCGGCGTTCGCTGATCGTCGGCGACAAGGAGGCCGACATGGAGGCGGGACAACGCGCCGGCCTCTCGCAGGGCTGGCTGGTAGACGGGCAAGCGGCTGTCCGACGGGGCTTCACAATTCGGCCTTGGTGCGACCGCGCGGACTTCGACGGCCTGCTCGCCGCAATAGCTGCACTTGGGGCCGCCTCGGGCGCGCCCTAACGGTTTATACCCGATCGTTGTCCCGCCAGGCTTCATAGAGCTTGGCCTCGGTGGCGAACGAATACACCATCACCAGCATCGAATAGACGAACCCGTGCCGGCCGCACAGGAAGTAGCGCTTGGCCAGGTAAAACTTCAGGAAGTTGCCAAGCGGCGACAGCACCAGTCTTATCAGGCCAGGCTTCTTGGCTCGTTCGACCAGCGTGGCGACCTTGAGGCTGGAGTAGGTGTTGGCTCTCGCCAGATCCTCGGCAATAGTCATTTCGCGGCGATGCAGCAGCACGCCATTTTCTATGGTGCCGGTTTCGCCCGGCACCTCGAACGACTCATGGACCCGCAGATTGAGGTCCATGGTCGCCTTGTCGCGCCGGAAAAGACGCAGCAGCCTGTTGTGAAGCACCCAGCGGTGCGCATAGCCGTAACCCTTCAGCTTGTCGCGGCGCCTGATATACCATCCGTCGAAAGCGTCATTCCCAAGCTGCGTCACACTCATGATCGACTGCCTGAGAACGTCATCGATGGCCTCGTCGGCTTCAATCGAAAGGCACCACGGTTGCGTGGCCTGATCGAGCGCGAATTGCCGCTGACGAGGAAAGCCCGGCCAATCATTGTGAAACAGCCTTATCGGGTAGCCCTTGGCGATGAACGCATTGACGACGTCCAGAGTGCTGTCCGTCGAGCCTGAATCGACGACGATGATCTCGGCGCAGAAGTCGACGCTCTCCAGGCATTCGCCAATCATGTCGGCCTCGTTCATACAGATGACCAGCGCCGAAACCGGGCTAGAAAATCGAGTCATCGTCCCACCCCACGGCACACTGTTCTCGGAATTGGGCTGCCCTGCGCCACCTGTATTATGCAATCCCGAAAGCGCTATGCGCTTTTCCCAGGAAAACCGTTACACACTTTTTCTGCAATTGCTCTAGGAAACCAGCAAGGCGGCTACGGCAGGACATCCGGCTTCACAGAAGTGCCTATCGAACGCCAAAGCGGCGCTGATATGGCGAGGCGTTCAAGCCGCATCGGCGAAAGCCGGTTGCGGTTCACCGGCTCAAGGCTGTGCGAACGAGACCAAGCCTTCGTCCTTGACCCGGCGGATGGTGAGCGCTGTGCGCACCGTGTCGACATTCGGGGTCGAGGTCAGTTCCTCGATGACGAAGCTCTGGAAGGCGCCGAGGTCGCTCGCCACGCAATGCAGGAGGAAATCGGATTCGCCCGACACCATCCAGGCGTCGCGTACGATAGGCCAGCCGCGGGTGCGCTCGGCAAAGATGCGCAGCTCGGCATCGGCTTGATGATGCAGGCCGACCAGGCAGAAGGCAACGACATCAAGGCCGAGCGCTGGTGCGTTGAGCAGAGCGCGGTAGCCACGGATGATGCCGGCTTCCTCCAGGCGCTTGACGCGGCGCAGGCATGGCGGTGCCGAAATGCCGACGCGGTTCGACAGTTCGACATTGGTCATGCGGCCGTCGCCCTGCAATTCGCGCAGGATCTTCCAGTCGATGGCGTCGAGGTCGGCCTTGAGCGGCATGAGGGCTCTCGATCATGAGGGGCAACACGCAAGAATCTTGCGTGATTTTGTAATTAAACGACTTCGCTGTCCATTCCATCCTTCGCCCGGAATATTTCGCGGGATCCGCGGGCGACAGGGTGTGACAAAGCTTTCCGGGGACGAACTCCAACTTGCCTTGCTGGCGTCGTGGGCAACACTTACATTACGCGCGACAATGATCGAGTTTTCCATGCCGCAATTGCCGGCAGCCCTCCGCAGAGGCTTTAGATGACCACCAAGCACGCGCCCGTTCTCATCATCGGTTCCGGCCCGGCCGGCTATACGGCGGCGGTCTACGCCGCCCGCGCCATGCTGAAGCCGATGCTGGTCGCCGGCCTGCAGCAGGGCGGGCAGTTGATGATCACCACCGATGTCGAGAACTATCCCGGCTTCGCCGACCCGATCCAGGGTCCGTGGCTGATGGAGCAGATGCTGAAACAGGCCGAGCATGTCGGCACCGACATCATCAACGACATCATCACCGAGGTCGACCTCAACGTGCGACCGTTCCGTGCCAAGGGCGATTCCGGCACCACCTACACCGCCGACGCGCTGATCATCGCCACCGGCGCGCAAGCGAAATGGCTGGGCATCCCGACCGAGCAGGACTTTATGGGTTTTGGAGTCTCGGCCTGCGCCACCTGCGACGGCTTCTTCTACCGGGGCAAGGATGTCGCGGTGATCGGCGGCGGCAATTCGGCGGTGGAAGAGGCGCTCTATCTGTCCAATCTCGCCAAGAGCGTGACGGTGATCCACAGGCGCAGCGATTTTCGCGCCGAACGTATCCTGCGCGAGCGGCTTCTGAAGAAGGACAATGTCCGCGTCATCTGGGACACGATCGTCGACGAGATCACCGGTCGGCCCGGCAAGACGCCGCTGCCGCCCTCGGTCGAAGGGCTGAAGCTCAAGCATGCGGTGACCGGCGAGGTGTCGCACCTCAAGATCGACGGCGTGTTCGTGGCCATCGGCCATGCGCCGGCGGTTGAACTGTTCGCCGGCAAGCTCAAGCAGAAGCCGAACGGCTATCTGTGGACGGCGCCGGATTCGACCCGCACCGATGTGCCGGGCGTGTTCGCGGCCGGCGATGTGACCGACGATATCTACCGCCAGGCGGTGACGGCAGCGGGGCTTGGCTGCATGGCCGCACTCGAGGCGGAGAAGTATCTGGCCGGCATCGAAGTGCATCGCGAAGCGGCCGAGTAGAGAGTTCAGAGAGCGGCTTAGAAACGCCGTGTAAAAGCCTGATTTTTCATTCAGACGCCAAAACAGAACGAGGGGAATCATGGCGTTGGACTGGGACAAGCTACGCGTGTTTCACGCTGCGGCGGAGGCGGGGTCGTTTACCCATGCGGCCGAGACATTGCATCTGTCACAATCGGCGATCTCGCGGCAGGTCAGCGCGCTCGAGCATGATGTCGGCGTGCCGCTGTTCAACCGCCACGCCCGCGGGCTGGTGTTGACCGAGCAGGGTGAGATGCTGTTTCGCACGGCGCATGACGTGCTGATGAAGCTGGAGACCATCAAGTCCCGGCTGACCGAGACCAAGGATCGCCCGTCGGGCGTGCTGCGGGTAACGACGACGGTGGGGCTGGGCGCCGGCTGGCTAACCGAGCGGGTGCAGGAATTCATCGAACTCTATCCTGAAATCAGCCTGCAGTTGATCCTCGCCAACGAGGAGCTCGATCTCACCATGCGCCAGGCCGATTGCGCCATTCGGCTGCGCCAGCCGCAGCAGCCGGACCTGATCCAGCGCCGCCTGTTCACCGTGCATTTCCACCTCTACGCGGCCCCATCCTATGTCGCCAAGCATGGCAGGCCGTCTTCCGTCGCCGAGCTGAAGGCCCATCGCATCGTCACCTTCGGCGTGCCGGTGCCGTCGCATCTGTCGGAGCTGAACTGGCTGGAAACGGTCGGTGATTTCGAAGGCGGACAAAGGGTGCCGACGCTGCAGATCAACGACATATTGTCGATCAAGCGGGCGGTGCAGGGCGGTGCCGGTATCGCCATGCTGCCGGACTATGTGATCAGCAAGGACTCCGACCTCGTGCAGCTGCTGCCGGAGACCGAGGTGCCGTCTTTCGACACCTATTTTGCTTATCCGGACGCGATGAAGAACCAGGCCAAGCTGCACGTGTTCCGGGACTTTATCATCGCCAAGGCGAGAAGCTGGTCATTCTAAGGACATGTCGATTGCCTGGCCCGACCTGAGCCTCAACATGCCCTGAGACGGCGCTGCCGGTTTCACCTACCCCCGCCAGGGCGACAGTCGAGGCAACCAGCCGGGTACGTTGCGGCGGTAGGCGTCGTATTCGGCGCCGTACCGATGAGCCAAAGTCGGCTCCTCGTAGAACCGCACGAAAGAGCCCATGGCGATCGCGCCGATGACCGCATAAGCGGCCAGCGTCCAGCTCGAGAACAGCAATGCCTGGCCGAGGATGATCGACAGCACGGCGACATACATCGGGTTGCGGACATGACGGTAGATGCCGCCGATCACCAGCCTCTCGGTTGGCGCGACCGGAGCGGGCGTGCCGAGGCCCTCAAGCGCGAATCGACCGAAGGCATGCAGCAGTGCTGCGATCGCGACGGCGATCAGAAGCCCGCCGACAGGGACAAAGCCCGGCAGACCAGACCACGGCAAGCCCCAGCGATCGGTCAACAGCCAGGGCACCAGCCCGGCAACCACGCAGGGCGCCGCGATGAAGAAGGCCGCACTGCCGGCGATCGCCGAAAACGTCCGCATTGGCTGCTTCCTCCCGATTGCCTTAGAAATGCACGCCTGCTGCCTGCTTCCACATCATTGCCCGGTTTTGGCATTTTGAGCCGAAAGCCAGCCGAGATCGGCGATTCTGTGGTTGCAATTGCCCGATTCGGCGGCCCATTTTCGACGATTCTGCTGGTCCTATTGGCTTCTGGAATGGGTTAGACCACAGCCTGCGTCTTTTTGCATGCGTGTGTTGCAAAATAGATGCTTGTTTCTTGGGCATGATGAGCACATATATAGATCATCTCCTGGGCGCGTTCTCCTCCCATTAGCGCCCTCGAGTGTTCCCCTCTGGAGGTTAGCCTTAACAGGCACTCCAATCAAACTCAGCCGGATCTTCATTGATCCGGCTTTTTTGTTGCCTGTGCTCTGCTGGGCCGGCAAAAAATTCCATCACAATTGCCACGTAACGGTGACATGTAACCTCTGGTAACATAGCCCGGGCGCCCGCGACCTGCTATGTGGATCATAGGACGCGGTGTGGTTCGGACGGGAGATGGGGGCATCACTCGTACGGCCCGGGCTCAGGCGGCTACCGCGTCCGAACCGTTTTGCCGCCGAACTCGGCGGCACCAAATGCGGCGGACCTGCCGTTTTACCTCCCAAGGAAACGGTCCGCGAACAAAACGACGTCCGGTCCCCGCCGGACGTCGTTTTCTTTTGTCCCCTCGAATCAGGTTCGAGAGGAACGCTACGCCATCAGGCAGCCTTGCCGTTGGTGTTCATCGCCTCGTCGGCCAGACGGCCGGTGAGTTCGGCCATGTGGTCGAAGACGGCACGGTAGCTGGCAACGCCCGCGGTCGCCGAGCGCAACTCGATGATCAGGTCGCCGATCTCGGCTTGCGGCATGGTTGCCTCGACGACATCCCATCCTGGCCAGCCAGGCCGCGCGTCGTAGCCGAGTATCTGGCCGCGCCGTTGCGGGATGAGAGCGATGATCTTCGAGGTGGCGTCGGAGGGTGTGACGATCTCGACCTTCATCACGGGCTCCAGGAGCACCGGCAAGCACGCGGCCATGCCTTCCTTCATTGCCAGCCTGGCCGCCATCTGGAAGGCCATGTCGGAGGAATCGACCGCATGGTAGGAGCCGTCCGACAGGTTGACTGCGACATCCACGACCGGAAAGCCCAGCGGCCCGGATTTCAGATAGTCGCGCACCCCGGTCTCGACCGACTGGATGTAGGTCTTGGGCACGACGCCGCCGGTAATGGTGTCGGTGAACTGGAAGCCGGAGCCGCGCGGCAGCGGCTTGATCTCGATCACCACGTCACCGAACTGGCCATGTCCGCCGGACTGTTTCTTGTGACGGCCGCGCTGTTGCGCCGATTTGCGGATCGTCTCGCGATAGGGCACCGCCGGCGGATGGCCTTCGACCGGTATCTGGTTCTTGCCTTCCAGCCGCTCGCGCACCACGCGCAGATGCATCTCGCCATGGCCCGACAGCACGGTTTCAGCCGAGTCCTGGTTGTGGCGCAGGCTGAGCGAGGGGTCCTCCTCGGCCAGCCGCTGGATGGCAGCCGACATTTTCACTTCGTCCTTGCGCTCCTTGGGACGGAGCGCGAAGGCGAAGACCGGCTGCGGCGGCTCGAACTGGACGAGCGGCTTGATGCCGCCCTTGGCCGAACTCAGCGTCTGGCCGGTCTTGACCTCGTCCAGCTTGCCCAGCGCGACCGTATCGCCGGCCTTGGCGATGGAGAGCTTGGACTGGTCCTTGCCGAGCATCCGGTAGATGCCGGAAACCTTGGCCGTGTCGCCGCCGGGCAGCCAGAGTTCGGAACCGTCGACGACCTGGCCGGAGAGGATGCGCGACACCGACAGCTTGCCGCCATGCGAGGTGTGGATGGTCTTCATCACCTGGACCAGGGTAGCCGCGCCGTCGGGTGCACCGAGCCGCTTGCGGGTCGCCTCGATGTCAGGCGCGTCGTGGCGGATCGCCTTCAGGAGACGCAGCACGCCGTTGCCTTTCTCGGCGGTGCCGATCAGCACCGGGGTCACCGCGCCGTCGCGCAGGTCGGCGGCGAGATCGTCGAAGATCGCGTCCTTGGGCGGTTCGATCTCCTCGAGCAGCTGTTCCATCAACTGGTCATCATGGTCGGCCAGCGTCTCCAGCATCGAGAAACGCGCTTCGAGCTCGCGCGCCTTCTCGTCGCCGGGAATCTGCGCCACCTCGCTTTCGGCATATTCGCGATAGATGTAGGCGCGCTCCAGCGCCAGGTCGATCGAACCAATGACGACGCCGTCCTTGCGCAGCGGAATCTGGCGCAGCAGCAATGGCACGGCACTGGCCGGCTGCAGCATCTTCAGCGTGTCGCGCACGCCGGTGATTGCCTTGTCGACCTTGTTGAGAAACAGGATGCGCGGCACGCCGAGATCGTCGAGCTTGCGCATGATCAGTTGCAGGGCAGGGATCTTCTTTTCATCGGCCTCGGCCACGACCACCGCGAGGTCGCAGGCGGCCAGCACCGGTTCGGCTTCGAAAGAGAATTCGATGGAGCCGGGACAGTCGACGAAGGTGATCTGCTCGCCCATGAATTCGGTGGTGGCGATCGTCGCCTCGACGCTCATGGCGTGGGCGCGCGCCTCGGGCGAATGATCTGAAACGGTGTTGCCTGATGAAACGGGATTTTGTCGGGGAATTGAGCCCGTACGGGCCAATATGGCTTCGAGAAGTGTCGTCTTACCGCTTGCGAAGGGACCGACTATGGCAATGCATTTCGGTCCCGTGCGTCGTCCTCCGGCGCGAGTACCCATGACTGACCTCCACTCAGGCGTTTCCCGTAGGACCGACTGGCATGCATGGTTCAGGCGTGGTCAATCGGTCCTGAGCGGCGGCCGGCCTGTTCGACCGTCGCGGGCGCGGTTCTTTTCAAGTCCACCTGCCCAAAGCCATCGTCCCACTTGTTTGCCGGCAGGGCAAGGAAAATAGAAATCCTTTGCTCGGCCGTGGACCCGTGCTGGCCATATAGGGGGCTGGCAGCCGGAAGCTGTTGCACGTCGGCCGATATCGGCGGAAACTGAAGCTGGCGACCCGTCGCCCGCTGTTTTGAAGGACCATCGACCCATGAAGATCATTGCCTGCGGCAGCGTGCCGACCGTCATCGCGCCGGAAAAATACTTCACCGGCCGGGTGCTGCAGACGCCGATCATCGAGAAAGAGGCGCCGGCGCGGCTGCGAGCCACGCTGGTCAGCTTCGAGCCGGGCGCGCGCACCCACTGGCATACGCATCCGCTTGGCCAGACGCTCTACGTGACGGTGGGCGCCGGGCTTGCCCAGACGTGGGGCGGCCCGATCCAGCAGATCAGGGCGGGCGACGTCATCTCGTTCGCGCCTGGCGAAAAACACTGGCATGGCGCGGCGCCGAAATCGGCGATGACGCATATCGCCATGCAGGAGGCGCTCGACGATGTCCATGCCGACTGGCTGGAAGCGGTGACATCGGAACAATATGACGGCTGAATGCTCAGTCCGCAGGAACCCGGCTTCTATTCCAGCCGCAACATTTTCAGAAGAGGGCGACTCGCGGCGAGTCCCGTACCATGGCGCAGGCCATACTCAGTCGCCGGATCGACAGCGCCATGCCGCCCGTTCAACTGACCGTCCGTCAGTAATTTGCGAAACTCACGTCCGGACATAGCCATGTCAAAGCACCGTTTGCCCCTGGTCGCCGCTGTCTATCTTGGTTCGTTCGTGGCTCTGCTCGACGTCAGCATCGTCAATGTCGCGCTGCCGACCATCCAGCAGGCGTTGCAAACCGATTTCGGCGGCCTGCAATGGGTGGTCGACGCCTACACGCTGTGCCTGTCGGCCTTCATGCTGTCGTCCGGCCTGATCGGCGACCGCTATGGCCGCAAGCGCTCATGGCTGGCCGGCGTCGGCATCTTCGTGGCCGGCTCGCTGATCTGCGCCGTCGCGCCCAATTTGCCGGTGCTGCTGGCCGGCCGGGTCGTACAGGGCATCGCCGGCTCGCTGCTCATTCCAGGCGCGCTGTCGATCCTGACGCAAGCCTTTCCCGATGCGCGCCAGCGCACCGGCGTCATTGGCGGCTGGGCGTCGTTCGCCGCCACCTCTCTGCTCGTTGGTCCCGTCCTCGGTGGCATCCTGGTCGAGACCGTCGGCTGGCAAAGCATCTTCCTGATCAACCTGCCGCTTGGTCTGATCACGATCGCGCTCGGTGCTGCTTCGATCAACGAGACGGCGCATCCCGAACATGCCCATCTCGATCTCGTCGGCCTGGCTCTCAGCATCCTGTGGCTGGGGGCGCTGACCTTTGGCCTGATCTCGGCCGGCGAGAATGGTTGGGGCGAGCCAAGGACGGTCACGGCGCTCATCGCAGGTGTCGTCGGCCTGGCTGCTTTCCTCGGCTTCGAGGCGCGCACGGCACGGCCGATGCTGCCGCTTGGCCTGTTCCGTGACGTCCGCTTTGCCGTCGCCAATGTCGCTTCGTTCGCGCTCGGCTTCACCTCCTATTCCAGCGTCTTCTTCTTCTCGATGTTCCTGCAGCAGGTGCAGGGCTGGTCGCCGACGCAGACCGGCCTGCGCATGGCGCCGGCCTTCATCGTCCAGATCGTGGTGTCGCCGTGGATCGGCAGGCTGAGCGCGCGCTATGGTCACTCCGCGCTGATGACCATCGGCTATGTTGCTATCGGCCTGTCCATGCTCGGCATGTGCTGGGCCGGTCCTTCGACGTCCTACGCGACGCTGTGCCTTCTGTTCGCCATCGGCGGCCTCGGCAATGCGCTTGCAATCCCGACCGGCAGCGCTGCCGCCATGTCCTATGCGCCGCGCGAACGCTCGGGCATGGTGTCGGCGGTCATCAATGCCACCCGCCAGAGCGGTCTTGCCATCGGCATCGCCTTGCTCGGCGCCTTGATGAGCATGCGGGCAACCAACCTTTTGACCGGGTATCTCGGCGATGCCGGTGTCGCCAACGCGGAAGCGGTCGCCCGTGCTGCAATTTCGCGGCATGATTTCGCAACCGATGCGGCGATGGGCGAAAGCGGCGTGCATGAACTCTATGCTGCCGCCTATGCCGGCGGCTTCCATGCCGCCATGCTGACGGCAGCGATCGGCGCGTTCCTCACCGCCGCACTGCTGGTTGCCGTGCTGGCGCCGGCCGAGGCGCGCTCGGCCAAAGAGACCAAGCACGAGGCGTGAGGCTGACGGCCCATTGAAAACCCGGCAGTGAAGCCGGGTTCTGCGTTCAAAGTGCGCCGCTCAGGTCAGCGAAGCCGTAAAGCGCTGGATGCGCGTGCAGGCTTCCTCCAGAAGCGTCTCCGAGGTGGCGTAGGAGATGCGGAAGTTGGGGCCGAGGCCGAAGGCCGAGCCGAACACCACCGCGACGCCCTCGGCTTCGAGCAATTCCGAGCAGAAGGTTTCGTCGGTGTCGATCGGCTTGCCGGCCTTGGTCTTCTTGCCGATCAACTGGGCGCAGGAGGGATAGACATAGAAGGCCCCTTCCGGCGACGGACAGGTGATGCCGCGCGCCTGGTTGAGCATCGAGACGACGAGGTCGCGACGGCCTTGAAAGATCGCCTTGTTTTTGGCGATGAAATCCTGCGGGCCATTCAGCGCCTCGACGGATGCCCATTGCGCGATGGTGCAGGCGCCCGATGTCTGCTGGCCCTGGATCATGTCCATCGCCTTGATCAGTTGGACCGGGCCCGCCGCATAACCGATGCGCCAGCCGGTCATTGCATAGGCTTTCGACACGCCGTTCATGGTCAGCGTGCGCTCGTAGAGCTTAGGCTCGACCTCGGCGATGGTCCTGAAGACGAAATCGCCATAGGTCAGGTGCTCGTACATGTCGTCGGTCAGCGTCCAGACATGCGGATGCTTCAACAGCACGTCGGCCAGAGCGCGCAGTTCGGCCTCGGTATAGGCGGCACCCGACGGGTTCGACGGCGAGTTCATCAGCAGCCATTTGGTCTTCGGCGTGATCGCCTTTTCCAGCACGGAAGCGGTCAGTTTGAAGCCGTTGTCGATCGAGGTGTCGGCAAACAAGGAGGTGCCGCCGCAGATCGCCACCATCTCGGGGTAGCTGACCCAGTAGGGGCGAGGAATGATGACCTCGTCGCCGGGGTTCAGCGTCGCCATGAAGGCGTTGAACAGGATCTGCTTGCCGCCCGTACCGACGATGGTCTGCTCGGGCTTGTAGTCGAGATTGTTCTCGCGCTTAAACTTTTTTGCGATCGCCTCGCGCAGCGGCACGATGCCCGAAACCGGCGGATACTTGGTTTCGCCGCGGCGGATCGCCTCGATTGCCGCATTCTTGATGTTGTCGGGCGTGTCGAAATCCGGTTCGCCGGCGCCGAGGCCGATAATGTCACGGCCGGCATTTTTCAGCTCGCGCGCTTTCTGCGTGACCGCGATGGTGGCGGAAGGCTTCACGCGCGAAAGGGTGTCGGCAAGAAAGGCCATGAGCTTGACGTCTCCATGGAAGATCGGCGCGGCCAGGAGCGACCGCGGCGCTTCTCATGTCGCATGATTTCGCGCAACGCAAGCATTGTCGGCTGATCCAGGTCTCAAGGAGCTGTGATCGGACCCGGGGTCGGCAACAATAAATTCATTAACGAGCGGTAGAGGCTTGAGTGGCAGGATCGCAGACCAATTGCGGAGCGAGGAACCGTGTCGCGCAGCGTCGGGCTTGCCCACATCATCCGTCAGGACGACGGCACCTCCACCGGTGTCTGGGGCATCTACACGTTGCAAAGCGCTTTCCAGCCGATCTTCGCCTTCAAGGAAGGCAAGCTGTCGGTGGTCGCGTTCGAAGGGCTGATCCGACCGTTCCGCGACGGCGAGCCACAATCGCCGATGAATTTCTTCTCGACCTGTCCGGCCGCCGACCGGCTGCATATCGAGGCGCTGACCAGGACGCTGCATCTTCTCAACGCCGGTGCCTGCCTGCCGCAGGAAGCGTCGATCTTTGTTAATTTCGACCCGTCGGTGTTCACCGAACGCACTGTTGCCGACGCTGCCTTGCGCGAAATGCGGCTCGTGCTGCACGAGGCCGGCATCGACCCGCGTCGCGTCGTCTGCGAGGTGACCGAGCAGCGGTCGGCGTCGCAGGAAGCCTTGCACGGCTTCGTCGCGGCATTGAGAGCCAACGGTTTCCGCATCGCCGTCGACGACTATGGCGCCGACGATTCCGACATCAACCGGGTCAAGGAGTTGAAGCCGGATATCGTCAAGTTCGATGCCTACTGGATCACGCAGCTGATGGAGTCCGGCGCCGGCTTCGCGTTGCTGACCACCATGGTGAAGAACTTCGAGGAGCAAGGCATCCATACGGTGTTCGAAGGCATCGAGGAGGGCTGGCAACTGGAGCTCGCCGAGAAATCGGGTGCGTCGATGGTGCAGGGTTTCGTGCTGGCGCGGCCCGAATTGGCGCCGACCAGCTTTGGCGTCTTCGACAAGGCCGGGCAGGCGCCTGTCGCTGCTGCCGTCGACACGTCGGCTGCTGCCGTGGCAACGCCTTCGGCGCGGCCGGTCAAGGCCTTCGGGCGTCGCGTGGCGACATGAGAGGTGATCGGCGGCGCAATGTCGGCGATGCGATCCGGGTCGACGAAGTCGGCATCGAATACGGCATGTATGGCGAGTTCCGGCTGCGCAGCGCCTATCAGCCGATTTTCGCGCCGCGCGGCCGGTTCCTTCACGCGGTCGCGGCCGAAGCCCTGATCGAGCCGCACCGTGCGGGCCGCCCCGGCGCGCCAAAGATATTCTTCGAAAGCGTTGCCGTCTCGGACCGGCTGTTTGTGGAAACCATGTGCCGGGCGCTGCATCTCAGGAATTTTCGCAATATCGGCGTCGACGGGCTCGACCTGTTCTTCAACTACAATCCGTTGATCAACGACCATGCCGGGCGGGCACTGGCCGAGATTCGCCTGATGACCAGGCATCTCGGCGAGTTCGGCCTGGCGCCGGCCATGCTGGTCTGCGAAATCACCGAACAGGCGGCGGACGACGCGCTTCTCGCGCGGCTGGTGCGCGAAATGCGGCGCGACGGCATCCGCATCGCCATCGACGATTTCGGCACCGGGCACTCGACCGAGGAGCGGGTGAGCCTGCTCAAGCCCGACATCGTCAAGATCGACGGCACCTGGTTCGCGGAGTTCTGTCGCCACGCTGCCGCCGAACGGTTCTTCCGCCCGCTGGTTTCCAGCTTGCATGACCGCGGCGCCAAGGTGCTGGTCGAAGGCATCGAGCAGCCCACCCATCTGCGCGTCGCGCTCGAAGGCGGCGTCGACCTGCTGCAGGGTTTTCTCCTCGCCCGCCCAGCCTTGGCGGGGACCGTTTTCGAGGAAGAGCCACTGAACATCGACACGCTGCTGGGTACCGGCGGCAATGTCGTCCCGCTGTTCGGCTAGGGGCGCCACTATTCACACATCAGCGGCGCTGATCGTCGCGACAAAACAAATCATTGGTTGAGTCCGCCGCCGCTGCGATAATCGCGCGGAGACAGTGCTCGGGGGAACAGCCATGATACTTTGCGGCATGATCGACAGCGGCAATTGCTACAAGCCGCGCCTGCTGATGGCGAAGCTTGGCCTGGCCTTCACCAACGTCGAGGTGAGTTCGCACACAGGCGACACACGCAAAGCCGACTTTGTCGCCAAGAACCCGAACGCCATGGTGCCGCTGCTCGAGTTCGACGATGGCCGGCGGCTGGCCGAATCCAACGCCATCCTGCTCTATCTCGCCGAAGGCACACGCTTCCTGCCGGCGGACAGGTATGAGCGTGGGCTCGCGTATCAATGGCTGTTCTTCGAACAATACAGCCACGAGCCCTACATCGCCGTGCGCAAGGCGCTGCTGACCTTTCCCGAACGTGCTGGGGATGCGACCCCGGAGCGGCTGGCGGTGACGCTGGAGCGCGGCAACAAGGCGCTCGGCGTGATGAACAGGCATCTGGAAAACAATGCCTTCTTCGCCGGCAGCGCGCTCAGCGTCGCCGACATCGCGCTCTATGCCTATACGCATACGGCGGAGCAGGGCGGTTTCCAGCTCGACGCCTATCCGGCGGTGTCGGCATGGCTTGGCCGCGTGGAAGCGGATCCGGGGCATGTGCCGATCGAGTGGGTGGGGTAGCCTTCTCCTCCTGAAGGAGGGGCTATTTCAACAAATGGTCGTAGTCGGCGTGGGTGCCGACCCAGAACCAGATCACATCTTCATTGTTGCGTATGGCAACAGCCCGATAGTTTTCGTCAACTCGCGCCGACCAATAGCGACCGACCTGTTTGAAATGCAGTGAGGGATGAAAAGGATCGAACGCAGTCGGGCAAAACGCCTGTCCGCCTTTGCTCTGATTGACGATGGCGGTTTTTCATAAGCCTCCCAGAACGATGGAGAGGCGACGTGGTTCACAGAGGCCGCGTCCGACCAGCGCGATGGTCAGCCAGCGCCTGTTCGGCAAGCCTGTCCAAACGGCCCGCCTTCGCGTCGGCTTCCATCTGCCGGTCCCACATATCCGCCTGGAGCGCCTCGAACCAGGCGGCAAACGCCTTCAGTTCCTCGGGGCTCAGTTCGGCGACGGATTTTTCGATCTGCTCAAGTTTGGTCATGGCCGAATGGTACCACTACTGGGCTAAAAGTACCACAAGTTGGAACCATAGTGCGGGCTGCGCCACCTAACCCAGACAGCAAAAAAGGCGGGATAAATCCCGCCTTCCCATGCTTGGTAGCCTGATCGGGAGCGTCCGGTCCGGGCTGGCAGCTATCTGCTGATCCAGCTTGTCGGGTCTTTCCGCTCCAGCGCGCTTCTCGCGCGACTGTCAGTACATCCGTGACTTGCCGCGCGCCCCGAACTCTCGCCCGGCGCGCGCTATCGCAAAATCAGGCTGCCTTGCTCAGAGATCCAGCGGACGACTTGCCAGTGCGGCGGTCCTGCTCGATCTCGAAGTTGATCTTCTGGCCTTCGACCAGGGTCGACAGTCCAGCACGCTCGACAGCGGAGATGTGGACGAAAACGTCCGCGCCGCCCGCGTCAGGCTGAATGAAGCCGAAGCCCTTGGTGGCGTTGAACCACTTGACCGTTCCAGTTGCCATTTAGATAGTCCTTCACATTTGCTTTAGATTGACCGGACCGAGGTCCAGCCGGTGTGCATCGAGATTTTGGAGATAGACGTCAGCAAACGCGATTATCGCGAGGCCCGGATCGATCGGCCGAAATATCAATGGAAGGCATATAGGCTGCTTTCGCACAAAAAACAAGACTGTGTGAGAAAGCCGTGATCAGGGCGCTGCCCAATGGCCGCCCCAATCGCGTGAGAGCGTCACGACGGATCGCGACGTCCCTGGGCGGCGGATCAGGGAGAGGACCATGAAAACCATTCTGCTTGCCGCCTGCCTGACGCTTGTCGCCGCTCAGGCTCAGGCGATCTCGCGCTACGACCCGACGCGTATGAGCTGCGGCAAGGTTCAGGCGACGATCGCCCGGCAGGGGGCGGTCATCCTGCGCTACCAGTCGAAGCGGGTGCCGGGACTGCCGCTCTACGACCGCTATGTGCAGAGCCAGCGATTCTGCAGCATGGGCGAGGTGAGGACACGAGCCTACGTGCCGAGCGCCGACACAAAGTCCTGCCCGGTCTACAACTGCAAGCGGCCGGACAACGACCGGCATTTCCGCCGGCGGTTCTTCCATAACAACTAGCGCTTGTCGACCGGCAGCCATTGCTCTCAATCCCGGATATGTTCCGTGAGCATGGACACGAATTGCGTCACCTTTTGCGGGCGAAAGCGCGCCGCCGGATAGACCACGTGAATGCCGCCGGAGGGCAGCGCCCAGTCGGGGAGCACGTGGACGAGGCGGCCTTGCGATAGATAGTCGACGACCAGATAGTCCGGCAGAACCGCCAGTCCGCCGCCGGCGAGCGTCGCTTCCAGTACGGCGGGCGTCGAGTTGATGGAGAACGCCTCGCGCAGGGTGATGGTGCGCGGCTCGGAATCGCCTCGGGTGAAGTTCCAGGTGAACGGCTTGCGAAGCACGGCATTGGCAACGAGCGGCAAGGAAGAAAGATCTTCCGGCTTGTCCACCCTGATCCCGGCCGCGAAATCCCGCGACGCGACCAGGATTTGCCGGAAGGTGCCGATGCGTCGCGCCTGCTGGCTGGAGTCATCCAGCCAGCCAACCCGGATGGACAGGTCGATCTTGTTGCCGATCAAGTCAATTATGGCATCGGAAATGACCAGTTCGACGCCGCAGGCCGGAAATCTCTGGCGAAAGCGGGCGGCGATCGGGGCCAGCACGATCGCGCCATAGTCATTGGACGCGGAAACACGCAGCACACCGGCCACCTCGGCGTTGGCCTCGCCAACCTCGGCGACCGCTTCTTCGACATCCCGCAGGATCAGAACGCAGCGTGCATGCAGAAGACGGCCTGCTTCCGTCGGCTCGACCCTTCGCGTCGTGCGCACGAGAAGCGTGGTCCGCAGCTCAGCCTCGAGGCGAGCGACTTGTTGGCTGACGACTGTTTTCGTGATGCCAAGCCGCTCGGCCGCGCGGGTAAAGGAACCTGCGTCGACCACGGTGGCAAAATAGGCGAGGCGATTGAGGTTTATCGATTCCACCACGAAGGCTCATTGTAAGCTTTCAACATACAGTTTGTATTATTACGGCCAATTTATTGATTAATCCAGAGGGCTTACCGTGCCGTCTACCGTCCGCCCTGCGGGCCCGTAGCCGCACCCGATCCCCTTTCATTCAACGGAGATATTCCATGTTCACGAGGAGACAGATCATGAAGACCTCATTGGCCCTCGGCGCAACCGCCGTTTTCGCGCCCATCGACAGCGGCCAGGCCGCCGGCGCCAAGCTTGGCTGGAAACACTTCCCGGCGGGTCCAAACGGTTTCTTCCGTGCGCCGGTGCTGCTGTCGGGGCCGAGCGAAGCCCTGTTGATCGACGGCGGCTTCACCTATCCGGACGGCAAGGCGCTCGCCGATGCCATCAAGGCCACCGGCAAGAAGCTGACCTCCATCTATGTCACTCAGTCCGATCCCGATTACTACTTCGGCCTGAAGCCGGTGCGGGACGCCTTCCCTGAGGCAAAAGTCATCGCTGCCTCCGCCACGCTGGAAGCCATCAAGGGCAATGTGGAGAAGAAGCTCGCCGTCTGGGGTCCGCAACTGAAGGAAAATGGTCCGCAGGCGCTGTCCGACATCGTTCTCCCCGAGGCATTCGACGGCGCAACGCTGACCGTCGATGGCCAGACCGTAGAGATCGTCAATGCGGAGGAAGGATTGGCCAACCGCCGCTATCTGTTCGTGCCGTCGCTCAATGCCGTTTTCGGCGGGGTGATGATCTTCTCGGGCGTTCACGTCTGGACCGCCGACACGCAGACCAGGGAAAGCCGCGCCGCCTGGATCAAGACGCTGGACGCGATTGCCGCCCGCAAGCCCGCTGTCGTGGTGCCCGGCCACATGGCCCCCGATGCCGCGATCGGTCCTTCGGCGGTGGAGTTCACCAAGTCCTATCTCCTCACCTTCGAGGAAGAACTGGACAAGGCGGCAGACAGCGCCGCGTTGAAGGCCGCCATGGAGACCCGCTTCCCCGGCCTCGGTATGGGCGTCGCCCTCGATGTCGGATCCAAGGTCGCCAAGGGCGAGATGAAGTGGGGCTGACATGGCGACGAACCTCGATTTGATCCGTGGAACCTACGAGGGAACTTCCGAGGAGAACGGCCGCAATCTGCTGGCCGTTCTTTCCGCCGACATCGAATGGACCGAGGCGGAAGGATTCCCCTATGCCGGCACCTATGTCGGCATCGAGGCCCTGATGCAGGGGGTCTTCAAGCGGCTCGGCTCGGAGTGGATCGGATACCACGCCGACGTGCACAGCTTCATTGCCGATGGCGACCGGGTGGCGGCCTTCGGCGTGTATTCCGGTACATATAAGGCGACGGGAAAATCCATGACGGCCCCCTTCGCTCATCTCTACGAACTGCGGGACGGCAAGATCATCCGCATGCGGCAGTATGTCGATACGGTGCTCGTTGCGCGCGCACTGGCCTGACACCGAAGCAACCGAGGGAGACATCCGTGCTGCAACTTAAATCCTTCGCGGCGGCCGCTTTCGTGGTCGCGGCGCTCACCGCCGCGGCGCATGCGGGAAACACCAAGCCGGTCAAGCAGGTGCTGCAACAGCATGAATTGACTCAAAAAAACAGGACGCTTGTCCTGAAAGCCTATCAGGCGCAGTTCGGCGACCATGACCTTACCGCGCTGGACCGCTATTGGGCCGAGGCTTACATTCAGCATAACCCGACGATGACGGATGGCCGAGACTCGGTCAAAAAGCTTCTCGAAAGCATGGGTGTCGCCAATTGGCCAAAACAAAAAGTCGACTTCAAGCGGGTGATCGCCGAAGGCGACCTCGTCATGACCCAGGTCGTTCAACCGAAGGCAGGCAACATGCCGGAGACCGTCATCGTGGACATTTTTCGCGTTGAAAACGGCAAGATCGCCGAGCATTGGGACGTGATGCAGCCGGTGCCCGCCAACCCGGTCAATAAGCGACCGATGTACTGATCCAGGCCTTCTGCCAGCGCCGGCCGCCGCTCAAAACCCGAACGATACCTGCGCCGGCGGCGGCGGGCCGACGCGCACGCCTTCCATGGCCAGCATCTTCTCCTTGGTGACCGAGCCGCCCGGCGCCGAGAAGCCGCCGATCTTGCCGCCGGCGGCAAGGATGCGATGGCAAGGGATGACCAGCGGCACCGGATTGGCTCCAAGGGCGGCCCCGGTTTCGCGGGCGAGCCCGGCATGGCCGGCGGTCTTGGCCAGCTCGCCATAGGTGGTGGTTTCGCCGAAGGAGAGTTTTCGCGCCGCGTCGTAAATGGCGAGGCGGAAATCGTCGACGCCGTCGAGATCGACCGGTACGGCGGAGAAATCGACATCCTCGCCCGCCGCATAGGCCTTGATCGCTGCGATCAGCTCGACCACCCATGGCGGCTGCGCCGTGGAAGCGGAAGCGCCACCGTGACGCAGCAGGCGCCGTTCCACCGCTTCGCGGCTGCGTTCGGGCAGGCAGAGCCGGATCAGGCCCTTTTCGCTCCAGGCAATGCCCATGAAACCGATCACTGTTTCTAACACTGCGTGGCCGGCCGTGATCGAAGCTGTCGTGACCATGATGCGTTCCTTCCCGCAAAGTGGCGAAATCCGGGATTCGTCCCAGTACATATCCGGAACAATATGGCATCGCCGCCTGCGTCTCGCCACCCGAAAACCACCTGATCGCCCCGATTGCCCGGCCTGAATCGCTGGTGTAAGGGATTTCTTAACAACCCGACAAACCGGACCCGAGCGCGGCTTGCCAGCAAAACTCAATCTTATCGCGATCGGCGTGATCCTGGCCTCCGCCGGCATCAGCGGCTGCACGTCGACCTCGCAGATGAAGTCCGCGCCTGCTCTCACCGAAACAGCGACCGCCGCCGGTGCTGATGCCGGCTTCACCGTGCCTCTGCCGGAGACGGTTTCGGTGCTGCCGGAATCATCGGGGATCGCCCCCGTTCAGACGGCCGAGCTGCCGCCCGATCCCGCCGCACAGCCGGCTGCGGCGACCGCCGCTTTTGCCGGATCGACACCGGCGGCACCAGCCGTGCCCGCGGTTATGACCGCCAATGCCTGGCAGGCGCCGCCGCCGGCAAATGCGAACGAACCGGTCAAGGCGGCCGAGACTTATACGACCGCGGGGCTGATCGTGCCGGCAACCGCCAAGGGCGACCGCATGCCCGGCGTCCAGCAGGTCGCCTATGTCGTGCCGCAGAACCCGGCGGCCCTGGTCCAGTTTCCGGCGGGGCCCGTGCAAGAAGAACACGCGACGGGCGTGCGTGGCGATGTCGAGCGGCTGATCGAGAAATATGCGGCGATCTACCAGGTGCCGGTGGACCTGGTGCGCCATGTCGTCAACCGCGAGAGCACCTTCAACCCGAAAGCCTACAACAACGGCCATTGGGGACTGATGCAGATCAAGCACGCGACGGCACGCGGCATGGGCTATGACGGACCGGCCAAGGGCCTGTTCGACGCCGAAACCAATCTAAAATACGCGGTCAAATATCTGCGCGGCGCCTGGCTGGTGGCCGGCGGCAACGCCAAGAAGGCCGACTGGCTCTATCAGACCGGCTATTATTACGACGCCAAGCGCAAGGGCCTGCTCGAGGCGACCGGCCTTGGCCGCGACCGCCAGCGCCGTCGCCTGCAACCCGACGCCTGAGCGCGATGCCTGAACCGCGCCCGCCGGCCCTGAACGACATCCGGCTGCGCAAGATCCTCGATGAGACGCTGGTTCCGCCGCACTGGCCCGACGGCTTTGTCATGCGCAGTTTCGAGCCTGGTGACGCGCCCGCCCTGCATGCGCTTTTGACGGAAGTGTTCGATGACGGCGCCGATGGTCCGTTCGACGAGTGGTGGCCGCGTATCGCGGACGATCCCGAATTCGACCCGGCGCTGTGCTTCCTCGTCATCGACGCCAAGGGCCGGCTGGCGGCGGCGGCGCTGTGCTGGACCCGCGCCTTCGTCAAGGATCTTGCCGTTCATCCCGAGGCGCGCGGCAAGGGTGTTGCCGAAGCGCTGATGTGGCACGCCTTCGCCGTTTTTCGCGAACGCGGCGCCGACCATGTCGACCTCAAGACCAACACGGTCGAGAATCCCGCCGCCGTCCGGCTCTATGAGCGGCTGGGGATGATGCCTGTCGCCTGGGAAGGCTAGGGTGTGCTGATATTCAGGTGATGCCGGCCTGCAAATGATGGCTTCCTGCGCTTCCGGTGCTCACGTACCCAAAAGTACGCTCCGCTCCGGTTCTCGGAAACCACCATTTTCGACTCGGCCTGACCTGAATCTCAACACCCCCTGATGGGTGTCGCCTCACGCAGGAACGGCGCGATTTGGGAACCCAAAGCGCCGCTTCGCATTCAATGGAAGGCGGGGTCCGACAAGCTGCCGGCGCGTGGAGTGTTTCCTGTCGCCGGCTGCGGAGGGACATCCATCACCATGAAGTTTTCTCACGCATTCCTGGCGCTCGGCGTCGCCGCCATGCTGATTGGTACGCCGGCGCGGGCCGTCGAGCTGTCGATGGTGTCGGGCGATACCGGCGACGGCATCAAGGTGCTGCGCGAGATCCTCGACCGTTACGAGAAAGACAGCGGCAACAAGGTCAACATCGTCGTCATGCCGACGTCCGGGACCGACCAGTTCGGCCAGTACCGGCTGTGGCTTGCCGCCGGAAACAGCGACATCGACGTCTACCAGACGGACGTGATCTGGGCGCCGCAGCTCGCCAGCCAGCTCGTCGATTTGACCGCAGCGACCAGGGACATCGTGGCCGAGCATTTCCCGTCGATCATCCGGTCGCAGACCGTCAATGGCAAGCTCGTCGCCTTGCCGATCTTCACCGATGCGCCGGCGCTCTACTACCGCAAGGATCTCCTCGACAAATATGGCGCCAAGGTGCCGGCCACCTGGAAGGAACTGGCGGACACCGCCAGGCTGGTCATGGATAAGGAACGTGCAGCCGGCAATCGGGATATCTGGGGCTTCGTCTTTCAGGGCAACGCCTATGAGGGGCTGACCTGCGACGCGCTCGAATGGGTGATGTCGAATGGCGGCGGCCAGATCATCGAGCCGGACGGCTCCATCTCCATCAGCAATCCAAAAGCGGCGGCGGTGCTCGATATGGTCAAGGGCTGGGTCGGGACCATCGCGCCGCCCGGCGTGCTCGCCTACCAGGAAGAGGAATCGCGCGGCGTCTGGCAGACCGGCAACGCGGTGTTCATGCGCAACTGGCCCTATGCCTATGCGCTCGGCAACGGCGAGGGCTCGCCGATCAAGGGCAAGTTCGACGTGGCGCCGCTGCCGGCCGGCACCGGCGAAGGCGCCCGACCGGTCGCGACGCTGGGTGGCTGGAACCTCGCGGTCTCCAAATATTCGAAGCATCCGGATGCCGCGATCGAGCTGGTCAAGTTCATTGCCTCGCCCGCGATGCAGAAATACCGCGCGCTGAAGACGTCCAATCTGCCGACCATCCAGGCGCTGTATGACGATGCCGACATTGCCATGGAACACCCGATTATTCCGCGCTGGAAGCAGATCTTTCTCAATGCGGTGCCGCGCCCCTCGGCCGCCACCAGGATCAAATACAACGAGGCGTCGAGCCAGTTCTGGAACGCTGTTCACAACACGCTCTCGGGCGACGGCACTGCCGCCGACAATCTGGCCGACCTCGAAGCGACGCTGACCAAGCTGAAGGGCCGAGGCTGGTGACGATACTGGGACAGCCGGCCGGCGGGACCGCAGCGAGCGGAGCGAGATGACAGGGATGAAACCGGAAACAGCCAAGGCCGCGCACGCGCCGTTGAGGGCACAGCGCGTTCGCTCGGCGTGGCTTTTCCTGGCGCCAATGCTTCTGGTGCTCGCCGCGGCGGCCGGCTGGCCGCTTGCCCGCACGGTCTATTTCAGCTTCACCGACGCCTCGCTGGCCGATCTCGACGCGCGCCAATGGGTCGGCTTCGCCAATTACTTTTCGGTACTTCACATGCCAAGCGGCCGGACCCTCTATGACGGGTTGCTGGTCGACCCTGTCTGGTGGCGTGCCGTCTGGAACACGGTGCGCTTCACCGTGATTTCGGTGACCTGCGAGACCATCCTCGGCACCATCGTTGCCCTGGTTCTCAACGCCGAATTCAGAGGCCGCGGCATCGTCAGGGCGGCGATCCTGATCCCCTGGGCAATCCCGACGATCGTCTCGGCGAAGATGTGGCAATGGATGCTCAACGACCAGTTCGGCATCATCAATGTGGTGCTGCTCAATCTCGGCCTGATCAGCACCAAGATCGCCTGGACGGCCAACGCCGACACCGCGATGGCGGCGGTCCTCATCGTCGATATCTGGAAGGCGACGCCATTCATGACGCTGCTCATCTTGGCCGCGCTGCAGATGCTGCCGAGGGAGATCATCGAGGTCGCCAGGCTCGACGGCGCCAACCCCTGGCAGATCTTCTGGCGGGTGACCTTGCCGCTGATCCGTCCCGCGCTGTTGGTGGCGGTGATCTTCCGCGCGCTCGATGCGCTGCGTATCTTCGACCTGATCTATGTGCTGACGCCCAACAATGTGCACACCAAGTCGATGTCGGTGTTCGCCCGCGAGAACCTGTTCGAGTTCGACAAGTTCGCCTATGGCTCCGCCGCCTCGACCCTGCTCTTCCTCATTCTCGCTCTGCTTACCATCGTCACCATCCGGATCGGCCGGATCAGCCTGGACGGGGACCGCTGAGATGTGGATCGTGAAGCGCACGGCCTTTTACCTGCTGGTCGGGGCAATCGTCTTCGTCGCGGTGTTCCCGTTCTATTACGCCATCGTCACCAGCCTGAAATCCGGGACCGATCTGTTCCGGGCTGATCTGTGGCCAACGACGATCAGTTTCGCCAATTACAGAAACGTGCTGATCGAGGGCGCCTTCGTGCGCAACCTCGCGAACTCGCTCTTCGTCTCCGGCGCAGTCGTCGCGCTGTCGCTGTTGCTCGGCATCACATCAGCCTACGCGCTGGCGCGCATTCGATTCCGCGGCCGCTCGGCGCTTTTGTTCATCATCCTGTCGGTGTCGATGTTCCCGCAGGTGGCGCTGCTGGCCGGGCTGTTCGAACTGGTCCGCATCTTCGGCCTCTACAATTCCCTGTTCGCGCTGATCTTCTCCTACATGATCTTCACCTTGCCGTTCACCGTCTGGGTGCTCACCACCTTCGTCCGCGACCTGCCGGTCGAGGTCGAGGAGGCGGCGATCCTAGACGGCGCGACGCCGTGGATCATCGTCACCCGGGTCTTCCTGCCGCTGATGTGGCCGGCGCTGGCGACCACCGGCCTGCTGGCCTTCATCGGTGCGTGGAACGAGTTCCTGTTTGCCCTGACCTTCACCTCCAACAACGCACAGCGGACCGTGCCGGTGGCGATCGCGCTGCTCTCCGGCAACTCGCAGTTCGAGATCCCCTGGGGCAACATCATGGCCGCCTCGGTGATCGTCACGGTGCCGCTGGTGGTGCTGGTGCTGATCTTCCAGCGCAAGATCGTCTCCGGCCTCACCGCCGGCGGGGTGAAGGGGTGAGGAGCGGTCAGCGTAGTGCGGACCGTTGTCAGATGTCCGGCGCGTTGCCGATCTTCTGCTTGAGATCAAGCGCCCAGGTGCGGCCTTCATCGCCGCCCCACAGCAGCCGGGCGATGTAGCCGGCCGAAGGGTTCTGCTCATTGCCGTAGTTCCTGCCGCGCTTGTCGACCTCGTGGCGGGCGAAATAGCTGACCATGCGGCGAATGGTGGAGGGCGCGAGCTTTTCCCGGTTCTTCAGTTCGGTGGCGCGGGCGACGCCGATCTCGGTGCCGCCGCGGCCGAATTCTCCGCGCAGTCTGAGGCCCTTGGCGGCATTGTCGGTCACTACTTGCGGGCAGCGCAGATCGATCTCGTCGTCGTGCATCTCGTCCCCCGGATCACGCTGCCCGGACAGGTATTACGACATATCACCATGCGCAATAAATGTCGGAGCCGATCACCGCCAAACGTCCTTGGGTCGCAGAGCAACCGCGCCGGGACGCCGGCGCTGCGACTTGAAGGAGCCGATCATGATCACCTTTCCCAACGAATCCGCGAAATACCGCACCGCGCGCGAAAAATTGCTGAAGAAGGAAATCGAGCTGCGCCGCGCCATGGAAGAGGTCGCCGAGGCCCGGCGCGCGCTGCCGCCGGGCGGGCTGATCCGCCAGGACTATGAATTCGACGCACTGGATGCCCACGGCAAGCCCGCGAAGACAAGGCTGTCGGAGCTGTTCGCGCCCGGCAAGGACAGCCTGATCCTCTACAACATGATGTTCCCGCGCCACCCGCAGGAGAAGCGCGATGTGGCGACCAGCGGCGGCACGGCGAAGCTCGCCCGACCGGACCAGCCATGTCCGTCCTGCACGGCATTGCTCGATCAGTTCGACGGCGCGGTCGGGCATCTCCAGGCGGCCGGCTTCAATTTCGCGGTGGTGGGCAAGACCGCGCTCGAAAACCTGGTCACGCTCGGTCGAGATCGGGGCTGGCGCAACATGCGGCTGGTGTCTTCGGCGGCCAACAGCTTCAAGCGCGACTACAATGCGGAGGCGGCCGACGGCTCACAGATCCCGCTGCTGTCGGTGTTTCACCGCGACCCCGACGGCATACGCCATTTCTGGAGTTCGGAACTGGATTTCGCACCGACGGAGCCCGGTCAGGATCCGCGTGGCCTCGGCACCTGCGAAACGCTGTGGAACCTTATGGATTTCACGCCGGAAGGTCGGCCGAGCTGGAACGAACAGCTGCAATATGGCGAGGCGTGTTGCCACTGAAAGGCAGCTCTGGTCAGCCGCCGCGGTTCGGGCCGATCGAGGCGACATGCGCAGGCTTCTTCCTCATGACCTGCAACCGGAGTGCCCAAGCGACGTTGGATTGTCCGAGGGACAATTCCAACCGGAGACATGCCATGAAAACGCTTACCATTCTGACCGCAGCAGCATTGCTTGCCGGCGCGCCGGCCTTTGCCCAGTCGAACACGACCGCCACGACCACGCCGCTCGCCGCCACGACGAAGGTCGACACTTCGACCTTCATCAAGACGGTGCCGAGCGCCAATGAGTTCGAGATCGAGTCCAGCAAACTCGCCGAGCAACAGGCAACCGACGCCGACGTCAAGGCGTTCGCCAAACAGATGATCGCCGATCACACCAAGGCCGGCGAGGAATTCAAGGCGGCGCTTGCCCAGGGCCAGACAACCTCGGCCACCGCGCCGTCCGGTCCGGCCCTGCAGCCCAAGGAGCAGAAGATGCTCGATGAGCTGAAGAGCGCCAGCGGCGATCAATTCCAGGCCAAATACATCGAGATGCAGACCAACGCCCACAAGGAGGCCGTCGCGCTGTTCAGCGGCTATGCGAAATCCGGCGACGACCCGGCAATGAAGGAATTCGCCAAGAAAACCCTGCCGACGCTGCAGATGCACGAAAAACACGTGAAGGAACTGGCCGCCGCGCATCAGGGGTGAGGGCGGTTCACTATGGCGCCCCCTCTGTCCTGCCCGGCAGGACGCGGTTCACTATGGCTCCCCCCTCTGTCCTGTCCGGCAGGACAGAGGGGGGCGCCGTAGAGCGCTACGATGGAAGCCAGCCCGCTTGGCCAACCAACACCACAATGTGGCCCTGTGCCTTAAGGACGGCACGTCCTATACCGATCAAGGCTGAGCGGCGCTCAGGTCGATCTGATCTGCTCGACCGCGGTCACCAGCAGGGTTTCCATGGCGGTGCGTATCTGGGCATCCGACTGGGCGATGCCTGCCGCGTCGAAGTCGGCGCGGACCTTGCGGAACACATCGTTGTCGCCTGCCTCTTCGAAATCCGCGTGCACGACTTCCTTGGCATAGGCGTGGGCGTCCGCACCGGATTTGCCGAGCTGTTCAGCGGCCCACAGGCCGAGCAGCTTGTTGCGGCGCGCCATGGCCCTGAACTTCGTTTCCTCGTCCATCGCAAACTTCTTTTCGAAGCCTTCCTGACGGTCTCTCATGCTGCTCATGGTTCGCCTCGTTTCCGATGGGAGTCCGATCTTCAGCCCAGGGGAAGAACGGCCAGGAAAGAGAGAGTGGTGTGCATGGGTGTCATTAACAAGGCGTCATGCCGGCGATTGGGCGGGCGCTTGGCGGTCCAGTCTTTCGCTCGATATGATTTGACGTTGCCGCGCCGTGTCCTACTCTCAAGTCCCTGCGGGATGAACCGAGGAGACGAGCGATGCAGTTCAAGGCAATTCGCAGCGTCGCGCTGACGGCGGCCGTGATGCTTGCCGCCGGCACCGCGGCCTATGCCCATCACGGCTGGTCGTGGACACAGGATGGGCTTTTCGAACTCAAGGGCAAGATCACGGCCATCTATATCGGCAATCCGCACGCTACGCTGGATGTCGACGCCGAGGGTGAGGCCTGGCGGGTGGAGATGGCGCCGCCATCACGCACGATCGCCGCCGGCTTCACGGAGGAGGTGGCCAAGGTCGGCGACGAGGTGACCGCGATCGGCAACCGTTCGCTCGAGGCGACCGAAAAGCGCATGAAAGCTGTCCGCGTCATCGTCGGCGGGAAAACCTATGATGTCTATCCCGACCGAGTGCCGCCGGCGTAAATGGCCGAGTTCCTTGCCGGCATTGAGCATCTTGCGTTGGCGCGGTGGCTGAAGGCTTCCTTCATTGCCTACCCCATAGTCAATGCGCTCCACATCATGTCGATCGGTGCGCTGCTGACCAGCGTCGTTCTCATGGACCTCAGGATCTGCGGCGCCTTCCGTTCGCTGCCGCAAGCCGCATTCGTCGCGCTGCTGCGCCGCATTGCATTAAGTGCGTTCGCGGGTGCGCTCGTCACAGGCTCGCTGCTGTTTTCGGTCAAGGCGGGCACCTATGCGGCGATGCCGGTTTTCCTCGCCAAGATGGCACTCATCCTTCTCGCCGGCGTCAATTTCCTCGCCTTCATGCGCTTGCGCCGCGCAACAGGCGGCGACGAGCTGGCCGGCAGCACCATCCTGGCTGTGCTCTCGATACTGCTGTGGACATCAGTGCTTTTCGCCGGACGGTTCATCGGATTTCTCTAGCGCCGCACTGGCCTTCTCCCCCTGTGGGAGAAGGTGGCCTCGCGAAGCGAGGTCGGATGAGGGGTGTTCCAGGGAACGCCGCCGCCTCATTCCGCTGGAACACCCCTCAACCGTCTCGGCGCTAACGCGCCGATCCACCTTCTCCCACAAGGGGAGAAGGGAAGAACGGCGCTGGCGTTCCGCCAGTGCGGGGATAAGCTCCCTGCAAACAAGGGAGATTTGCCATGAAGAAAGAAATCATCGAAGTGCCTGTCATGTCGGACAAGGTGCGGGCGCTCGGGCTGCCCTGCTCGACGGCGGTCAAGGCCAATGGCTTCGTGTTCATCTCGGCGACGCCGCCGGTGGACATGGTGACCGGCGAGATGGTGCGCGGCGACATCGAGGTGCAGACCGAGGCGTCGCTCAAAGCGCTGAAACATTGCCTGGAAGCGGCCGGCACCTCGCTCGACAATGTGGTGATGGTGCGCATCTACGCCGTCAATTCCGGCTTCTACAACGTGATTAACCGGGTCTATGCCCGGTACTTCAGCGTCAACCCGCCGGCGCGGAGTTTTGTGCCGGTGGCTTCTTGGCCGATGGAATTCGATATTGAGATTGAGTGTGTGGCGGTGGCTTGAGGGCAGATGTTACCGGTCAAGGTTTAGGTACAGCGTGTACAGGTAGCTTAAATTAGAAATTCATAAGGCTTCAGGCTAACGCTATTCTTGTGAGGGATTATTAGGACGTATTCGCCTTCGGTCGGCTCACCAATGTGAACGTGCCAGTACTGGCTCTTTTGCGTTTTTGAAACATGAAGATCAAATAGAATCCTATTTATAACCAGTCGTGGAATTGAAAAGGCTATATTTAGATCCATGCAGCCAAGCACGAAATATCCCTCAGCGCCGTCTCTTAGAAAGTCATCCCATCTTGGGTGATACGCATACCAATAAGGCGTTCGATAGTCGTATCTTTTAGATATGGTGCACGCTATTCTCTTTTTTCCGTCGGCGTTTTGATACATTGCCTGGCTTGTTTGAACTAAGGCATCTCCAAGTCGGGAGGACATAGCGGCTATGATTGCCTTCCTCTTCTGGAGAAGCATGTGGCTATTGATAAGACTCGGTGAAATGGAGTTCTTAGGGAACTTGGCGCCCTTAAGAATGGCACCGCTGAAATCGGCATTTCCGATAACCGCTTTGGTAAAATCACAGCCGGTAAAATCGAAGCCCCTCAATTTGCAATTTGCAAAATCCATGCCTTCAAAATTTGCAAAACGAAAATCAGATTCTGGATCGAGACCGGATATACTCACCAACTCCCTGAAGTTGTCGGTGTCGGCCGAATGAACTTTTGCCAAAACCTCAACTAATTCCACCATTACAGGTCTGTCTCGCAGATTGGTTGTTTTCGCTCGCATATCGCTGCTCTCAGCAATAGCCTTACCATCCCAAACTTATTCCCCGAGAAGAATGAGCCGTCTGCCCGTCTGAATAGGAGGGCGTCGTACGGGATTTCGAAGGATACTGAAACTTTCGGCTTCGGTCCGTTGGGCTCAGCGCGGCAGAAGCGGTCATGCTTGATCAGTGTGCCAAGCAATGGTTTTTGTAACTGTTCAGAGGTGAGGCTCCACGCCGGGCTCACCGCACTCCCATGTGCCAAAACGGGCCGGTGTACTGTCGAAAAACGCGACGATTTTACCCCTGCGTTCTTGATAGCACGCGAACGTGTTGACTTCACACTTCCCTTTGAAGTGGACGCAGAAATTGACGCTGCCCATCCACTGTCTATTCCTCTGTTGATTTCCGTAGTTTCTGAAATCTCTTGGGCGACCCCTATTTCCCCCAAGTTTATCGCGTCAAATGCCCAGTCCTCTTCTGGAAGCGAACAATCTTCTGTATGAAAGTGCAGGACTACTCGGCTTACGGCATAACGGATCGTGGGGAAATGCCAGCCTACCTTGGCTTCCCCTCCGCGAACCGTGAGACCTAAAGTCTTTCCAACCTTGTTCGTAGGTGAAAGAGCAAGCGTCGCACTGACTAGGGTTTTCCAGCTGTCCACAAAAGAATCCCGACTCCGCCACTATGTAGTGAAGCTATCAAGCGTCGGTCTAATCCGCAAATAACTCTGAAATACCCATTGGCCGTAAGCCCTGATTCAGCCCGTTGACGATCCCTCGAAATGCCAAGCATCTCAAAAGTTCGCGCTGCCCCTCATCTGCCTGCCGGCATCTTCTCCCCGTTGAACGGGGAGAAGCCAGCCAATCGCCTAAGCAAAATATTCCTGCAGCGGTCTGACCTCCAAACTCCCCGCCTTCAGCGCCGCAATCGCCTCCGCCACCGCGGCCGCGCCCGACAGCGTCGTATAATACGGCACCTTCTGCATCAGCGTGGCTCGCCGCAGCGACTTCGAATCCGACACCGCCTTCTGGCCATCCGTCGTGTTGAAGACGATCTGCACCTGGCGGTTGCGGATGGCGTCTTCGATGTGGGGGCGGCCTTCCAGCACCTTGTTGATCTTCTGCGCGTCGACGCCGTTTTCGGCGAGGAAGCGGGCCGTGCCTGATGTGGCCAGCACCTTGAAGCCGAGGCCGGCCAGGCGCTTGACCGCCGGCAATATGCCCTTCTTGTCTTCGTCGCGCACCGAGACGAACAGCGTGCCGGAGCGGGGCAGGTCGACGCCGGCGCCGAGCTGGCTCTTGGCGAAGGCCAGCGCAAAATCGCGGTCGAGGCCCATGACCTCGCCGGTCGAGCGCATTTCCGGGCCGAGCAGGATGTCGACGCCGGGGAAGCGGGCGAAGGGGAAGACGGCTTCCTTGACCGCGATGTGGCCGGGGTTCCTGGGGTCGGGCATGGCGCCGTAATGGGCGAAGGCGTCTTCCAACTTCTCGCCGGCCATGATGCGGGCGGCAATCTTGGCAATTGGCCGGCCGATGGTCTTGGCGACGAAGGGCACGGTGCGCGATGCGCGCGGGTTAACCTCCAGCACATAGACCGTGCCGTCCTTGATCGCATACTGCACGTTCATCAGCCCGCCGACATTGAGCGCGCGGGCAAGGGCTGCCGTCTGGCGCTCCAGCTCGTCGACCAGTTCGGAAGGCAGCGAATGCACCGGCAGCGAGCAGGCGCTGTCGCCCGAATGGATGCCGGCTTCCTCGATGTGCTCCAAAATGCCGGAGACGAAGGTCGCCTTGCCGTCGCAGAGGCAGTCGACATCGACCTCGATGGCGCCGGATAGGTAGGTGTCGAACAGCAGCGGGTTCTTGCCCAGCAGCGTGTTGATCTGGCCGGTCTTGTCGTTGGGGTATTTCTGCTTGATGTCCTCCGGCACCAGGCCGGGCACGGTGTCGAGCAGATAGGTCTGCAGCATGCCCTCGTCATGAATGATCTGCATGGCGCGGCCGCCGAGCACATAGGACGGGCGCACCACCAAGGGGAAACCGAGCTCGCCGGCAACCAGCCGAGCCTGCTCGACCGAATAGGCGATGCCGTTCTTCGGCTGGCTGAGGTTGAGCTTGTGCAGGAGCTTCTGGAAGCGGTCGCGGTCTTCGGCGAGATCGATCATGTCGGGCGAGGTGCCGAGGATGGGGATGCCGGCCTTCTCCAGCGCATCCGCCAGCTTCAGCGGCGTCTGGCCGCCGAACTGGACGATGACGCCGACCAGCTCGCCCGAGGCCTGCTCGGCGCGCAGGATCTCCAGCACGTCTTCGGCCGTCAGCGGCTCGAAATAGAGCCGGTCCGAGGTGTCGTAGTCGGTCGAGACCGTCTCCGGGTTGCAGTTGATCATGATCGCTTCATAGCCGGCGTCGCGCAGCGCGAAGGCGGCGTGGCAGCAGCAATAGTCGAACTCGATGCCCTGGCCGATGCGGTTGGGGCCGCCGCCGAGGATCACGACCTTCTTGCGCGACGAGACCTGCGCCTCGTTGGCCAGCGCGCCGGCGAACGGCACTTCATAGGTCGAGTACATGTAGGCGGTGGGCGAGGCGAACTCGGCCGCACAAGTGTCGATGCGTTTATAAACAGGATGAACGTCGAGCTTTTCGCGAGCTTTCTGAATCACTTCGGCGTCGGTCTTCGTCAGCGACGCGAGGCGGGCATCGGAGAAACCCATGGCCTTCAGCATGCGCAGGTTGACGGCATCCTCGGGAATGCCGTGCTCGCGGATGCGGGCTTCCATGGCGACGATGCCGGCGATCTGTTCGAGGAACCACGGGTCGATCTTGCACATGGCGTGCACGTCCTCCAACGAGGTGCCCATGCGGATCGCCTGCGCCACCATGCGCAGCCGGTCGGGCGTCGGCGTGCCGAGCGCCGCACGAATGGCGTTGCGGTCGTCGGCATGATTGGCGGAACCGAGGCCCCCATGGCTGAGACCGGGGATTTCGATCTCGTCCAGACCGGTCAGGCCGGTTTCCAGTCCACGCAGCGCCTTCTGGAGCGATTCCTGGAAGGTGCGGCCGATGGCCATGACTTCGCCCACCGACTTCATGGCGGTGGTCAGCACCGGCTCGGCGCCGGGGAATTTCTCGAAGGCGAAACGCGGGATCTTCGTGACGACGTAGTCGATGCTCGGTTCGAACGAGGCTGGCGTCGCGCCGCCGGTGATGTCGTTCTCCAGCTCGTCCAGCGTGTAGCCGACGGCGAGCTTTGCGGCGATCTTGGCGATCGGGAAACCGGTCGCCTTTGAAGCCAGAGCTGAAGAGCGCGAGACGCGCGGGTTCATCTCGATGACGACGAGGCGGCCATCGGCCGGGTTGACGGCGAACTGCACGTTGGAACCGCCGGTCTCGACGCCGATCTCGCGCAGCACGGCGATCGAGGCGTTGCGCATCATCTGGTATTCTTTGTCGGTCAGCGTCAGCGCCGGGGCGACGGTGATCGAATCGCCCGTATGCACGCCCATCGGGTCGATGTTCTCGATCGAGCAGACGATGATGCAATTGTCCGCTCTGTCGCGGACGACCTCCATCTCATACTCCTTCCAGCCGAGCACGCTCTCCTCGATCAGCACTTCGGTGGTCGGCGAGGCGTCGAGGCCGGACTGGACGATCTCGTAGAATTCGGCGCGGTTGTAGGCGATGCCGCCGCCGGTGCCGCCCATGGTGAAGGACGGGCGGATGATGGCCGGCAGGCCGACATGGTCGAGCGCCTGGGCGGCGATCGCCATGCCATGGCTGATATAGCGCTGCTTGCGGTCGCCTTCGCCGAGGTTCCAGCGGGTTTCCAGCGCATCGAGCGCGGCGTCGAGATCGGCCGGCTTCTCGGCCTTGAGCGCCGCGCGCTCGGCCTCATGCGTCTTGCGGTCGGTGTTCTTGACGTCGGTGGCATTGGCCAGCATCGACTTCGGCGTTTCCAGGCCGATCTTCTTCATCGCCTCGCGAAACAGCGCGCGGTCCTCGGCCTTGTCGATGGCGGTAGCATCGGCGCCGATCATCTCGACATTGTAGCGCTCGAGCACGCCCATGCGGCGCAGCGACAGAGCGGTGTTGAGCGCGGTCTGGCCGCCCATGGTCGGCAGCAGCGCGTCGGGCCGCTCCTTGGCGATGATCTTGGCCACCACTTCAGGCGTGATCGGCTCGATATAGGTGGCGTCGGCCAGTTCCGGGTCGGTCATGATGGTGGCCGGGTTGGAATTGACCAGGATGACGCGGAAGCCTTCCTCTTTCAGCGCCTTGCAGGCCTGGGTGCCGGAATAGTCGAATTCGCAGGCCTGGCCGATGACGATGGGGCCGGCCCCGATGATCAGGATCGACTTGATGTCAGTGCGTCTTGGCATGTCAAAGGTCCGTTCGGCGGGCGGCTTGCACAAAAAACCGGGACGGGAAGACCCGGCCGGTTGTGCTCGCGATTCTGGTATCAGGCTAGGAGGGCCTTATAGGGAAGAGTTTTGACTGATGTAACCCCGAAAATGCGAGGTAGGGGAATAGGGGAGTAGGGGAG
>NZ_RZQP01000140.1:0-10711 GCF_003998165.1 Mesorhizobium sp. M7A.F.Ca.US.007.01.2.1
AGCACCTCATCCGACAGGTTGAAGGTGTGCTTGAGGATCGCCAGCCCCGCCATCAGCCGGGTCGGCAGCGGCGGCATGCCGGGGCCGTCCGAATAGACGGCGCCGAAACGCTCCTCCAGCACCGGCCGGTCGATCGCCTGCTTCATGTTGATGATCTGATCGAGCCTGGAGCGGAACAGGTCCTGCTCTCCCGTCTCGCGTGGCTTGGACATTCGCCGTCCCCTCGATTCGCCGCCGCCGAACCGAGTGAATCACGCTCCGCAGCACAAGGGAATCGCAAAACCGAATTGCAGGAAAACAGCGTCCAAATACCGCTAATCCTGCAATTCAAAAGACGCTATCCGCCTCAATCAAAAGGCCAGATCAATGGCTTGCGGATAGTTCACGGTCGACGAGCTGGCGGCCACGCATCAGGCTGGAGATCCATCAGCGTTTACATCGTTTTTCAACGGGCGGCTCAAGCTCCGTGTTGTTGCGCGGCGCGCAGCTTGTCGAACGCCTCTTAGACCGTCGTGTGCCGGAAGAGGATATCCTCTGGAATTTCGGCATCGACATTCCGACATCACACATCCGTGATAAAGGCGTTTGCGGCTCGACGGGACCCTCCAACCCGAGGTCGCGAACAGAACCTGAATGACTGCCTCGTTTGCTATATGCGAATTGTCCGTGGGCGCCGCCAGGAGCTGGAACCGGCCAATCGACTTTAATTCTGGCTAGCTGTGCCCAGAATCGAGAAAAACGCCGGATTCATGCAGGCACAGCGGCCAATTTGCAGGAACCACCCCCCTGGGCACTGCTACTTATCTGGAATGAGGGGACTGTGGAGCTTCCGTCAAAAGGAAGCCAGATGTTCCGGGTTGAGGCCGTAGATCATCGTGGTCGTGTGAACATGAAGTGATGATAAAGCCGGCAAACAGGGAGGATAAAATGAGCCAATACTCATATAATCGTCGTGCGCTTATGAAGGCAATGCTGGCGATTTCGGCGACCCCTTGGGGGATTAACTCGAGGGCGTTCGCCTCGTCGTGCGACGATCGCATCCTGCGAATCGGCGGACTGGGTGGAGGCCCTGATTCGATGAACCCCTTCGCCACTTGGGGCTCCTTTTGGCCCTTGGCTATTTGCTATGATTTCTTGGTCTGCATAGACGCCCAGCGATACGACGATCGAAAGGGCTTTGCCCAATCTTGGTCCGTCGCCGACGACAACCTCACTTGGACCTTCAAGATCTGGCCCGGCATGAAGTGGTCGGACGGCCAGCCTGCTACCGCTAGGGACGCGGCGTTCACTTATAGTTATTTGCACGATTCCATAGGCAAGCCCGACGAGCTAAACGTCGGGTGGAACAGCACCAGCGGTCTTGAGAACGTCGAGTCCATCAAAGCGTTCGACGACGAGACTTTGCAGATCGTGACCAAGTTCCCCGCGACCTGGCCAATAGACAATATCATAATGATCGTTCCCGAGCACATTTGGAAGGACATCAGCTATGCTGACGCACGCGTAACCTTCCGCAACGATCCGCCTTTGGTGGGTACGGGACCTATGATCGTTTCGGAGTTTCACCAGGGCCAGTTTACACGCCTGACGCCGAACCCCTATTTCCGTACGGGGAAGCCCCAAATCGCGGGGGTGATCCTGCGGTCCTTCGATGCCGCCGATCCGATTGCGCAAGGTCTTAAGAGCGGGGAACTCGATTATGGCAACTACCTGACGTCCGCCCAGTGGGCTGATCTCTCGAAGGATCCCGACATTGTAGTCGGTGAATCCCGCATAGCTCAGAAAACCTATCTCGCCTTCAACACCGCTTCGGGAGATGGCGCAGGTAGCACCAAGGCTCTGCAGGATCCGGCGTTTCGCGATGCGCTCGGCTACGCGATCGATCAGAAGGCCATCGTCGATCGAGCCATGCGCGGACACGCCGACCCTGGTGTCGGACTCGCAATGCCGGTGGCGGCCGATTACTATTCAGATCTGAACGACATCAGGCGCCACTTCGATCTCGCCGAAGCCAACCGCCGGCTTGACGCCGCAGGGTACCGGGACACGAACGGCGATGGCATTCGGGAGGACAAGGACGGGAAGAGTTTCCAGCTAGAGCTGGTGTCTGGACCTTCAGCAAATATAGAGATGCCGGTCGCGGCAGTGCAGTTTATCGCTGGCTGGTTGGAGCAAATCGGTATCCCTGTATCGGTGACTCGGCTCGACTCCGGTGCGCTGAGCGCCCGCGCCGCAGCTCCGGCGAAAGGCGGCGGAGGGTGGGATCTGCTCATTTCCGATACCTGGCAAGGCCCAACACCTAAAGACCTGCTCATCTTCGGCAGCAGCAATTCCATCGGCATCAAGAACAAGGCGTACTGGACGAATGCGGAGTTCGACAAACTGTTCGCGGAGGTGCAGGTCACCGTTGACCTCAAGAAAAACCAAAAGCTGGTCGACCAGGCAGCGCGACTAATTTATACTGAAGCGCCTTACATCGTACTATGTTACCCCACCCTGCTCGAAGCCCACCGGAGGGATTGCTTCGAGGGTTGGGGAAAGCAAGGCATCATGTCGATGGACAGCTACTTCCCATTCGATCGCTTGAAGCCGGTGCCCGCGCCGTGAACGGAGGGGGAGGGAGCCGTCACATCCTGCGCATCATCGTCAGGGCCTCTATAACCCTCCTGATGGTGGCAGTCCTGAACTTCATCCTATTCCGAGTTATTCCAGGTGACCCTGCATCTCTTTTGCTTGGCGGGGCGCGCGTCAGCGTCACCGCCGAGCAGATTGAGGCGCAGAACCAACGTTGGGGCCTTGACCGGCCGCTGTTCCCGGACCAGGCGGTCGACTACCTGTCGGCAACACTCCGCGGCGATTTCGGCTACAGCTTCAAGTTCAGGGGCAGGCATGTCGCAGACCTGATAGCGGAACGCCTGCCGGACACCATAGTCCTAGTCGGGGTTGCTCAGATAATGGCAATCGTTATTGGGGTGATGCTTGGGATCTACGCAGGCTGGCGCCGGGGAGGAGCCGGCGACCGTATCGCAACCGGAGCCTCTCTGGCGCTCTATTCTACGCCGGCTTTCTGGCTCGGCATGATCCTGGTGGTAATCTTCAGCACGGCATTGGGTTGGCTCCCGGGCTATGGTGCATACTCGCCCGGCCTGATCACGGGCTCTCTTGGTTCGTTCCTCGACTACCTGCAACATCTCACGCTTCCCGCCACTGCGGTGGCGCTTGGGCTAATCGGCCAGTACGTCGTCGTCGCTCGTGCCGCAATGAGTGACGTACTCACCGAGGATTACATGGTAACCGCACGGGCGAAAGGGCTGACCAACGGTCAAATGCTGATGCGTCATGCATTTCGCAATGCAATGCTACCGGTCGTGACCTTGATCACCCTCAATATTGGCTATGTGGTCGCCGGGGCCATCACTGTCGAAGCCGTTTTCGCCTGGCCGGGTATCGGCGGGCTGACGGTGGAAGCACTCAACGCACGGGACTACCCAGTCCTTCAAGGCATATTCCTGTTGCTTGGCGTTTCAATTGTTCTCGCAAACCTCGTAGCCGATCTTGCCTACAGCCTTCTAGATCCGAGGGTCCGACAATGAGCGACAATATTGTTCGATATTGCCCGCGAGGCCGGGCGCGCGCAATAAAAGGCTTTCTGCGTCAATTTCTCAGCTATGGCGGTGCTCAGGTGGGCCTCGTATGTCTGGTATTCTTTCTTGTTGTGGGAGCGGTCCCCAATATTCTGGCGGGACCGCTCCAGACTGCGATCAATGCAACTGGCGATTTCCTCGCACCCCCATCAGGCGAGCATCTGCTCGGCACGGACGAAATCGGGCGGGACGTGCTCAATCTGGTCCTCCATGGTGCCCGGATCTCGCTTACGATTGCGCTACTCGCGACTGTGATCAGCCTCGTCGTTGGGACTACAATCGGTACGACCGCTGGCTACTATGGTGGCAGGGTCGACGTCTGGCTGATGCGCTTGACAGACTTCTTTTTTGTCATGCCGTCCTTCGTGCTGGCGCTGGTCATTACACCCGTGGTTCTCGAGGTGATGGGGCGCGGTGGAGAAATCCTGGGCTTCCGTCCTTCTCTTTTCGTGATCATTGTCGTTATAGGCATGACAAGCTGGTCCTTTGTTGCACGTATCGTCCGGAGTCAGACACTGTCGCTTAAGGAGCGACCATTCATTGATCGTGCGCGCGTTGCGGGTAGCAGTAATTTCGGCATCATGGTGCGGCACATCCTCCCCAATCTCGTGCCGCAAATCGCAGCCAATGGTGCGCTGGTGGTCGCCAGCGCAATCTATGTCGAGACATCGCTCTCATTCCTTGGACTCGGGGACCCGTTGCAGCCTTCATGGGGCACTTTGCTTTCGCTCGCTCAGCGCGCCGGCGCGGCCAGTGCTGGAGCCTGGTGGTACCTCGGCGCCCCAGGACTGTGCGTACTCACGGTTTCGCTTAGCTTCGTCCTGATTGGCAGTGCCCTTGACGACACGTTCAATCCACGGCGGAGGGTGATCCCATGACCAGCTCCTCCCAGGACAAAACACCGCTTCTGGAAATAGACCGGCTCTCTGTCGATTATGGGCTCAAGGGCGTTTCATTGCGAGCAATCGACGGCGTAAGCTTCGCGCTCCGAGCCGGAGAGGCCGTGGGCCTCGTCGGAGAATCGGGCAGTGGCAAGACCACGACCGCGATGGCGATCGCTGGTCTACTATCACCCAACGCGCGGGTCAGCGGCGGCCAAGTGCGCTATCGTGGCAACCGACTGCCGATCGACGATGATGCGGCGATGCGGCCACATCGCTGGAGCGAAACGTCCGTTGTCTTCCAGGGCGCGATGAACGCACTTAATCCTGTTCACCGCATTATCAAGCAGATCGCCGAGCCATGCATGCTGAAGCTCGGCATGTCGCGGGGCGAGGCGACCAAGCGGGGAAGTGAGTTGCTTCAACTGGTCGGCATCCCGGCGGATCGTGGTTCCGCCTACCCTCACGAGTTGTCGGGCGGAATGCGACAAAGGGTGATGATTGCCATGGCGCTCGCGTGTCGACCTTCGATTATCATTGGTGACGAGCCCACCACAGCGCTCGACGTCATCACTCAGGCTCAGATCCTTAACCTGCTAGGCGACTTGCGATCGCAGTTGAGCCTCGCCCTGATTTTGATCACCCACGACCTTTCTGTGGTGGCTAAGTGTTGTGATCGCGTAATGATCATGTACGCGGGCCGCATCGTCGAGGATGGCACTGTCGCCGAGATTTTCGCCCAGCCCAAACATCCCTACACCCGACAGCTGATCGAATCGATCCCGAACCCAGCGAGCGGCAAAAAGATGATCCGGCCAATACCGGGTGATCCTCCCAACTTGGTGAATCGACCCTCGGGCTGCGCTTTCCATCCGCGTTGCCCGTCGGTCATGGGGGGGTGCGCGACCGAAGTCCCCAGCCTCAATAAGTTCGGGCGGGGACGTGTCGCCTGTCACCTTCACCGGTCCTTGACGCAAGAAGACAAGGTCGCTGTTCATGCCTGACACTGCCGGCATCCTGCGTCTCGAGAGCCTGCAAGTTCATTTTCCTATCCAGGGCGGTCTGTTCGACCGTGTCCTGGGCCGATCTGTCGGCGCCATGCGCGCGGTAGACGGGATCGACCTCAACGTCGGGCGGGGCGAGATCGTCGCCCTGGTCGGCGAATCGGGAAGCGGCAAGACCACTGTGGGCCGCGTCATCACCAAGCTTGCCAAGCCGACTGGCGGCAGAATGCTGTTCGAAGGCCGCGACATGAGGTCGGTAGAGGGCTTCTCGGCTCTACGTCCGTACCGGCGTCGCGTGCAAATGATCTTCCAGGACGCTTATCAGGCCCTCAATCCGCGACACACCGTGTTCGACATCGTGGCGGAGCCGTTGCAGTCCCTGCGGCTGGTCGGTAACGCCACTCAACTCGCCGACCGGGTGAGTGAAGCGCTTGCGGCCGCTGGGCTCAATCCTCCCGGCGATTTCTTCGCCCGCTTCCCGCACGAGCTATCCGGCGGGCAGCGCCAGCGCGTCGTGATTGCAGGAGCGCTTGCCGTCCGGCCGGAACTCATCGTTGCTGATGAACCTGTATCGATGCTCGATGTCTCGATACGCGCTCAGATTCTTCAGGTCCTGGTTGACTTGCGCGACAGGCACAACATGGCGCTGCTGTTCATCACCCACGATTTGCCCCTTGCCTGGCTGATCGCCGACCGGATTGCGGTCTTGTATCTTGGAAAATTGGTCGAGATTGGTAGCGCCGACGAGATCACATTCAACCCTCGCCATCCGTATACCGTCGCCTTGCGCAACGCCACACCGCAGATTGGCGGCAACGCAGGTCGCGCCGAGTTGCCGGCCCTGCAGGGCGAGGTTCCAAGTGCCGCGCGCGTGCCGAAGGGCTGCCGTTTCCATCCTCGTTGCCCGCTTGCCTTCGACCGTTGCAAAGCTGAGGAGCCGCCGGCGATCGAAGTTGGACCACAGCACCTGTCAGCCTGCTGGCTCGCTAAGTGAAAGGCATGCAATCAGCGCCACCCCAATGAGCGTATTCCATCTGGTATTGCACAGGCAGGTGGGCTGGAACACCACCATGCAGATAGAATGCTGAGACCCGTCGAAATTGGCCACTCCATCTTGAATCAGTCTCAATGTCTGGGAGGCACTCTGAAGTGTGTAATGAACTAGGCCCGATTAAACCGCCAACGCCGCGATACGAAGTGGTTTTGCAGACCGGCTTGCGCGTTCCAATGCGGGACGGCGTTGAGCTCGCCACGGACCTGTATCGGCCTATTGGTTACACTGGGGAACTCGGGTCAATCCTTATCCGAACTCCATACGGTAAGACGCCCTATCGCTGTCCGGTTGAGCCTCGCCACAAAGTGGCAAGAATGTTTGCTGGACAAGGGTTCGCTGTACTTGTGCAGGAGCGTCGTGGCGTCTTCGATTCCGGCGGCGTATACGCTAGGGAACATATAGGGGACGACGGTTATGACACGCTGTCCTGGATTTCGCAGCAGCCATGGTCGAATGGACGCGTGGGCACATATGGGTGCTCGGCGCTTGGTATCGCGCAGGTTTTGCTGGCGCAGTTGTGCCATCCAGCCCACCGATGCGCAATTGCGCAGGGATCGGGCGGCGCGAACGGCTCTGCCGGAGGGCGATATCGCAACGGGGATCTCCGTCTCGGCGGTGCGGTGGAGGTTGCCGCGTTTGTCCCCTGGTTCCACCAAACCGCAGCGAAGGACCGGTCCCGAGTGCAACCGAAAAGCGATGAGGAGTATCAGCGGGCTTTCGCGTCGCTGCCGCTCGTCAACATGCTTAAGAGCCTTGGGGGACCGCCGACTGACTGGGAGGACTGGGTCTCGCGTGACCCAGGCGATCCCTGGGGGGATCGGAATGGGATGCTTAGCGAGGACTCGACCATCGACGTCCCAGCCCTGTTCGTGAACTCGTGGTACGACGTGGGGGCTGCCGACGCGCTTCACCAGCAGCGCGTTTTTAGTGCTCGCGGATTGAGCCCGGCGGCACGCGATCACCAACATATCATTCTGTCGCCAGCCACGCATTGTGGCACCGAGAGTCTCAAAGCCCCGACGGTTATCGGCGAGCGCGAGCTGGGCGACGCGCGCCTGGATTGCTGGCAGATCTACCTGGACTGGTTCGACTGCTGGCTGAACGACAAGCCCGACCGGATCGAGGGAATGCCCCGCGTCCAGTACTACGTGATGGGTCGCAACGAGTGGCGTGCCGCGTCAGAATGGCCCCCTCTTGGTGTGGAACTGCAGCACTGGTTCCTCCGCAGCGGCGGGAATGCCGCGACCCGTCTAGGCGACGGGACTCTTGATGTAGAGCCTCCGAGTGCCGACGAGCCGGCTGACACGTTTACCTACGACCCTGGGGATCCGGCGCCGTTCTTGGGGATGGACGGCGGGAAGTCAAGTGGAACTACTATAGGACCCCGCGATTACCAGGACGTCCAGCTTCGTCCAGACGTCCTCTGCTTCACTTCACCGCCCCTCACAGAGGGCATGGAGGTTACCGGATTTGTCCGGGCGGTCCTCTTCGTCTCTTCTTCGGCCCCGGACACGGACTTCGTGGCCAGACTGTTGGACGTACATCCCGATGGCCGTGCGATTGACGTGGTGGACGGGATACTGCGCGTCCGCTATCGCGAGGGCTTTGATCGGGCTGTTTTCATGGAACCGAGCGTTATATGCAAAATCGAGATTGATCTCGACGCCACAAGTAATTGGTTTCCGGCCGGCCATCAAATTCGCCTGGAAATCACTAGTTCGGCCTTCCCGCGGTTCGACCGCAACCTGAATACGGGAGGTAACAACTGGGACGAAACTGAATGGGTAGTGGCTCGGAACACGATTCATCACTGCGAGCAGTTCCCCTCCCACGTACTGCTTCCTGTGATGACAGCGATGGGGTCCCATGCCGGCAAGGCGAATTTGAACAGCTTGCCGCCTGGCTAGCCTACCTCCACTATTTCAAACAAACGGTGATAACAAGCTGCGATCGGTCGGGGAGCCCGTCGCTTCTCACATCAAGCAGCTTGCCCCATCGGCCCGCGTCAATCAGCATGGAATGGGGGTCCATGGATCGGCACATAATGGCGGTGAGACTCACAATTGATGTTTTGCACAGCGGCGTAGGCGCGCTGTCACATTGATTTAAGCAATAGGGAAATTGGGGTGGCAACGCGCCATCATTGAGTGCCGGACCTGCTAGAGAAGCACGGTTGAGTTTCTTTTCAAACAACTTAGCAACGGCACAGAGTTCATCGTTGTACTGTGAATGCGACGAACACACCACCGTGCAGATAGAATGCTGAGACCCGTCGAAATTGGCCACTCCATCTTGAATCAGTCTCAATGTCTGGGAGGCACTCTGAAGTGTGTAATGAACTAGGCCCGATTAAACCGCCAACGCCGCGATACGAAGTGGTTTTGCAGACCGGCTTGCGCGTTCCAATGCGGGACGGCGTTGAGCTCGCCACGGACCTGTATCGGCCTATTGGTTACACTGGGGAACTCGGGTCAATCCTTATCCGAACTCAATACGGTAAGACGCCCTATCGCTGTCCGGTTGAGCCTCGCCACAAAGTGGCAAGAATGTTTGCTGGACAAGGCTTCGCCGTACTTGTGCAGGAGCTTCGTGGAGTCTTCGATTCCGGCGGCGTATTCACCCTCATGGAGAATGAAAGGGACGACGGTTATGACACGCTGTCCTGGATTTCGCAGCAGCCATGGTCGAATGGACGCGTGGGCACATATGGGTGCTCGGCGCTTGGTATCGCGCAGGTTTTGCTGGCGCAGTTGTGCCATCCAGCCCACCGATGCGCAATTGCGCAGGGATCGGGCGGCGCGAACGGCTCTGCCGGAGGGCGATATCGCAACGGGGATCTCCGTCTCGGCGGTGCGGTGGAGGTTGCCGCGTTTGTCCCCTGGTTCCACCAAACCGCAGCGAAGGACCGGTCCCGAGTGCAACCGAAAAGCGATGAGGAGTATCAGCGGGCTTTCGCGTCGCTGCCGCTCGTCAACATGCTTAAGAGCCTTGGGGGACCGCCGACTGACTGGGAGGACTGGGTCTCGCGTGACCCAGGCGATCCCTGGGGGGATCGGAATGGGATGCTTAGCGAGGACTCGACCATCGACGTCCCAGCCCTGTTCGTGAACTCGTGGTACGACGTGGGGGCTGCCGACGCGCTTCACCAGCAGCGCGTTTTTAGTGCTCGCGGATTGAGCCCGGCGGCACGCGATCACCAACATATCATTCTGTCGCCAGCCACGCATTGTGGCACCGAGAGTCTCAAAGCCCCGACGGTTATCGGCGAGCGCGAGCTGGGCGACGCGCGCCTGGATTGCTGGCAGATCTACCTGGACTGGTTCGACTGCTGGCTGAACGACAAGCCCGACCGGATCGAGGGAATGCCCCGCGTCCAGTACTACGTGATGGGTCGCAACGAGTGGCGTGCCGCGTCAGAATGGCCCCCTCTTGGTGTGGAACTGCAGCACTGGTTCCTCCGCAGCGGCGGGAATGCCGCGACCCGTCTAGGCGACGGGACTCTTGATGTAGAGCCTCCGAGTGCCGACGAGCCGGCTGACACGTTTACCTACGACCCTGGGGATCCGGCGCCGTTCTTGGGGATGGACGGCGGGAAGTCAAGTGGAACTACTATAGGACCCCGCGATTACCAGGACGTCCAGCTTCGTCCAGACGTCCTCTGCTTCACTTCACCGCCCCTCACAGAGGGCATGGAGGTTACCGGATTTGTCCGGGCGGTCCTCTTCGTCTCTTCTTCGGCCCCGGACACGGACTTCGTGGCCAGACTGTTGGACGTACATCCCGATGGCCGTGCGATTGACGTGGTGGACGGGATACTGCGCGTCCGCTATCGCGAGGGCTTTGATCGGGCTGTTTTCATGGAACCGAGCGTTATATGCAAAATCGAGATTGATCTCGACGCCACAAGTAATTGGTTTCCGGCCGGCCATCAAATTCGCCTGGAAATCACTAGTTCGGCCTTCCCGCGGTTCGACCGCAACCTGAATACGGGAGGTAACAACTGGGACGAAACTGAATGGGTAGTGGCTCGGAACACGATTCATCACTGCGAGCAGTTCCCCTCCCACGTACTGCTTCCTGTGATGACAGCGATGGGGTCCCATGCCGGCAAGGCGAATTTGAACAGCA
>NZ_RZQP01000140.1:10810-16164 GCF_003998165.1 Mesorhizobium sp. M7A.F.Ca.US.007.01.2.1
CTGGGACGAAACTGAATGGGTAGTGGCTCGGAACACGATTCATCACTGCGAGCAGTTCCCCTCCCACGTACTGCTTCCTGTGATGACAGCGATGGGGTCCCATGCCGGCAAGGCGAATTTGAACAGCATCGCTAGGTGTTTAGATTGTGGTATTCGGCTTTGCCCCCCGCCTTGAACGGGTTGTTTTGAAGTGCTGCGCTTCGAGATGATGACAAAACGTGGTCTGTGTGAACAGCCACAAGCATCAGGAAAGGAAGCGCAGCATGAAAAATTATGCCGGACTGGACGTCTCCGTGAAAGAGACCACCGTTTGCATCGTGAGAAGGGCGCCGAATTTGCCGAGAGATGAAGGTTGCTAGTCATCCGGACGATCTTGCTGACGCATTGAAGAACCCCGCATGGAATCTCGCCCGGATCAGGCTTGAAGCCGGCCCCTTATCCCAATGGTTGGTCTGGCGGCAGCCGGACTACGTGACCTGTATCGAGCCCCGTCATTCCAAGGCGTTCTCAAGGCACAGGTCAACAAGACCGACCGCAACCATGCTCGCGGCATCGCGCAGATATGCGGGTTAACCTGTTCCGGCCCGTGCATGTCAAGAGTAAGCGGTATTCTCGGGCCACGGCCTTGAGCTCGAGCTTGTTGATGTAGACCCAAGGCAGGAGATCGTCGATCTGGCTGTTGGGGTGGCCGTTGACGATCCTGGTGAGGACATCGGCGAGATAAGCCGAGCGGTTCGACACCATTGAGCTTGCAGGTTTCGATCAGCGAGGCGATGACTGCCCAGTGTTCGGCGCCGCCGTCAGAGCCTGCGAAGAGCGCGTTCTTGCGGTTGAGCGCGAAGACTGATTCATTATGCACCCCCTCTTCAAATGGCGGGAAACAGCGATTTCTGATTATCGTCGTTGATGATACGCGGAGATTTGCGCGCCAAATCGGCCTTGATCCGTTCATCTTCAAGGTCGCTGGCGCGGATCTGGTAGGGCGCGCCGCGCATGACCTGCTCGGCTGGTAATATGCCGTCCCTGACGAACCGGCGGATTTTGACGTGCGACACGCCAAGCTTCGCGGCCGCGTCCGACATGGTAAGCCACTCGCCGTTCTTGTCGGAAGACCGATAGCCGCTGATCTTGTGCACCGTGCGCAGGGATTGGACGCGTCGCGCCGTCCAGGTCTTTCCCTGACCCGTCTTCATGCCCATGCGGTTGAGTGTGGCGGCGATTTCGGCATCCGACCATCGCGTTGCCATGGATCGCATGACCGCCAGAGCCTCCTCAGGCGTACTCTGGCCATGCTCTCCGGATTTGGACTTGCGAACCCTTACCTGGGAATGCTGGCCCCCATGCCAATGGATGGTCAGGATCACATCGCGCGCGTCGTCATCGACGTCCGCCACAATGTCCTTGATGAGCGCGCGCAGCAGTTGCTGACGGAACCGCATATCGACACCCGGCGCATTCCAGGCGGCTTCGAGATCCTGGGCGAGGCCGGTGAAGTCAGGGATCGCGTCGACAGGCTCCATACGCTGGACTTCACTGAGCCGGGCCTCGCAGGTCTCCACGCGCCTGAGCCTAGCTTCCCAGTTCCTCTCGAGCTGGGCCGCTATAAGCCGGTTCTCCGGGTCGCAGGCGGCGTAGCGGCGCTCGGCGAGCGATGCCTCATAGCGTGCCTGCTGCAGGTCCATCTCGATCATCTGCCGCCGCCTGGCTTCGCTCTCCAGCTGCATCTGTTCAGCCTCCAACGCCGCCTCGATCGCCATCGGCGCAACCGCCTCCAAGGCTTCGCGGGCCACCGCCGCATCGGTGCGAAAGCCGTTGAACGACATGCATCGCGCCTGCGCCATCATGGTGTTCTCGCAACGATAGACCGGGTAACCTTGGCCACGTCCGGCATACGTGACAACCAGTCTTCGCCCGCATCGACCACAGGAGAGAAGACCCGGGAGCAACGCGCGACCGCCGCGGCCCGACTTGACGCCGCCGGCTTTGCCATAGGCGTTGGCGGCGAGAAGTTCCTGGTTCCGTTCGTACTCGCTCCATCCGATATAGCCTTCGTGATGCTCCTTGAGCACCACCGCCCAATCGCTGGCCGGCTTGTAATGACCATAGCTCTTGCGGACGCGGCCATCCACGATCTCGGTGCGCTTCTCGCTCTTACCATAGACATAAGCGCCGGCGTAGAACGGGTTCTTCAGGACGGAGATCACGTTGCGGTAGCGGACCGGAACCCAGGCGAAGGACACCATCTTCTTGCCGTCGGAGGGTCTGGGGAAATGCACGCCATCGTCGATCATCGAGATCAGGACCTGGCGGGCACTGCCGAGTTCGCGGAAACGCGCGAATATCAGGCGAATGGTCTCCTGCAGGCGTATATCGGGATCGAACCCGAGACCGTAATCCCGGTGCCAGACGTAGCCGAAGGGCACAGAGATGCGCAGTTCGCCGCGCTGTGCCTTGGCGCGGTCAGCTTCGTACATGCGAGCACGCAGCACCCCGAGTTCGAACTCGCTTATGCTCCCCTTCATGCCGAGCAGCAGGCGATCGTTCGGCAGTCCCGGATCGTAGACTCCGTCCAGATCGATCACCCGTGCATCGACTTCGCCGCACAACTCGAGCAGCCGATGCCAGTCCGGTCCGTTGCGAGACAGGCGGGACGCCTCCAGGCAAAGCACAGCGCCCACATGACCGGTGCACAGATCGTCGACCAGGCGTTCGAAACCGGGACGTTCCACAGCTCCACTTGCGGTGCGTCCCAAGTCCTCGTCGATCACCTCAACCTTGCGGAATCCCCAGCGCCGCGCGACGTCGACCAGCTCATATTGCCGACGCTGGCTCTCAAGATTGAGCTGCACTTGCGCCTGCGTGGACTGACGTACATAGACAACGGCCTTGCGCTTGAGGATGGTGGCCGGAATCAGATTACGGCTCGTCATCGCGGCTCTCCTCCGTCACGATACCGGCGGCGGCCATCAGCACATTGGCGAGCCGGGCGATCACGATCGTTCGTTGCGCTGCGCTCAGCCCGACTAGCTTGTGCGAGTCGAGCGCATGCTGAGCTGGCGAACGATCACGAGAGATCGTGTCGGTGGCGGCAAGGTTCTCATTTTGAGTCTCCCCGATGATGAAACCATCCGGAGAGCCTCGCCGGAAACGGCGCTGGATCAAGAGCTTGTTCAGTTCAAGCAGTGCAGCAAGCGACGCGCGCGGGGAGCCCAGATCCATTGCTGCGCACGGGACTTCGACCTCCTGCCCAACATGGGCAGAATGACCCCGAGATTGCGATCGGACGGATCGAGCGTTCGACGGTGTTGCTGTCGATCTCGATGCGGCCGTCGTCAAGGAAGTGCGAGAGGCCTTCCCAGCGTGAGAGCGTGTAGCGGATTGCCTCTGCGAGCTTGGTCTTCTGACTGATCAGGCCGAGCTTCTCACGCAGCCAGGGTTCGAGATCGGCGACGATGGCGCGGCTTTTGTCCTGACGCATCGCGCGGCGCTCGTTGGCCGATCGGCCACGGATGTCATCCTCGATCTTGTAGAGTTCGGCGATCCGTCTCAGCGCGTCACTGGCGATCGGCGCGGGACCGGCTGCTGCCAGTTCATAAAAGCGCCGACGGACATGCGCCCAGCAGAAGGCGAGCGTGACGCCGCTTTTGTCGGCCAGCACGCGATAGCCGCCATAGCCGTCGACCTGCAAGATTCCGGTGAAGCCTGCGAGATGAGCGATCGGACGCTCGGCCTTTCGGTCCGGCGCATAGACATAGGCGACGCCCGGCGGGTCGCTCCCCTCCCATCGTCGGTCATCGCGGGCATAGGCCCAGAGTTGACCTGTCTTAGTCTTGCCGCGGCCGGGATCGAGCACCGGCGCGGTCGTCTCGTCGGCGAAGAGTTTTGCCGAGGACTTCAGCTTGCCAAGCAGCCGCTCATGCACCGGACGCAGGTGCCAGGCGGCGCGGCCGACCCAGTCGGCGAGCGTAGAGCGATCGAGATTGATACCCTGCCGGGCGTAGATTTGCGCCTGACGATAGAGCGGAAGGTGATCGGCATATTTTGAGACCAGCACCTGGGCGACCGTTGCCTCGGTCGGAAGACCACCCTCGATCAGCCGGGCCGGCGCCGGAAGCCTGAACCACGACGTCCTCGCAGGCGCGGCAGGCATATTTGGGCCGGCGCACGACGATTACACGCAGCTGCGCCGGAACGATGTCGAGCCGCTCGCTCACGTCCTCGCCGATCCGATGCAAGCCATTGCGGCAGCATGGGCAGGCATGGTCCTCGATGTCGACGACCATCTCCACGCGCGGCAGATGGGGTGGCAGCGCGCCCCGGTTGGCCCGGCGCCTCGTGGCCTTTGCTTGCCGCTCGGCGGGAGCAGATTGCTCCTTCTCTTCCTCACCGGCGGCCTCGATCTGCTCCGCCTCTTCGAGCCCCAGCAGCAATTGATCCTCGGGGAGCGTCTCGGCACGCCGGCCGAAGCGGTGACGCTGCAATTCCTTGATGATCTGAATCAGACGGGCATTCTCGACGTCGTGCGCCAGGACCATCGCCTTCAGCGCGTCCGGATCGTCGGGAAGCTGGTCAGCCGTCATCGCCATGAACGGATCAGACCATATTCGCCGACAGCCCGCGACAGCGGAATCTAGGCTGATTCACTTCGTCGCGGGTCAGCCCGCCTGGGCTGGCACGCGGGTCCGGCGCGCCTCATGGACTCGCCGCCAGTCGAGACCTTCGAGTAGCGCCGAGAGCTGCGCGGCCGTCAGCCGCATCATGCCGTCATGCACTTTCGGCCAGCGGAACTCCCCATCCTCCAAACGCTTAGCAGGCAAACCCCGGTGCCATCCCAGAAGATCAGCTTGATCCGGTCAGTCCGCTTCGCCCGGAAGACGTAGACGGCCCCGCTGAACGGATCGGCCCCCATTGTCTCTCGCACCAGCGCCGCCAATCCCTCCGCACCCTTGCGGAAGTCGACGGGCTTCGTCGCCACCATGACCTTGACCGCACCCGTCGGCCCGATCACGACGTCGCCTTCAGCGCGCGGATCACTGCGGCCACCGTCTTGGTATCGGCGCCCCGGCCGACGCGCATCGCGATGCCGTCGATCTCAAGCTCGATCATGCCGGCATCTCGGGTGGCTTGCCGTTTCCGCTGCTTCGGTGAACGGCTGGCTGCAGGTTCCGCCGCCGCCACAACCGCCGGCACAAAGGCAGGAGAATCTTGCTGCACCGAAGCGGCCTGTTTGCGCGCTTCGCGGCGCCAGGCGAAGACCTGCTGCGGCCTGAGACCATAACGGCGGGCGACCTCGGAAATGATCGCATTCGGCTCCAGCGTCTCTGCGATGATCCGCGCCTTGTCATCCACCGACC
>NZ_RZQP01000141.1:0-16165 GCF_003998165.1 Mesorhizobium sp. M7A.F.Ca.US.007.01.2.1
GTCCATATTCGTGAGATCCTGGCCCGCATCACCGCGATCCGCCGCCGCGCCCAGGAAGACGTCGCCTACACCGAGATCGGCGCCATGCGCATCTTCATGGACGGCCGCGACCCCGAGATCGACGGTCAGCCCCTCCCCCTGCCGCGCCGCGAGCGCCGCATCCTCGAATATCTGGCGAGCAATCGCGGACGCCGGGTCACCAAGACCCAGGTCTTCAACGCCATCTACGGCATCTTCGACGAAGAGGTCGAGGAGAACGTGGTGGAAAGCCACATCAGCAAACTGCGCAAGAAGCTGCGCGAGAAGCTGGGCACCGACCCGATCGATTCCAAGCGTTTCCTCGGCTACCGGCTCGTCTTCTGATGCAGCGCCGCGCCAGCCTCGCGCAAGAAAACATGCGTAGCCTCGCAGCCAGCAGCATGGACACAGCGGAGACGTTTCGATGAGCCTCTATGGAATGATGCGGACCGGCGTTTCCGGCATGAACGCGCAGGCAAACCGCCTGTCGACGGTCGCCGACAACATCGCCAATTCAGATACCACGGGTTACAAGCGGTCCTCCGCCGAATTTTCGACGCTGGTCATGCCGTCGACCGGCGGCGCCTACAATTCCGGCGGCGTCACCACGACGATCCGTCAGGCGGTCAGCGATCCGGGCGTGCTTCAGTACACGACCTCGGTTTCCGACCTTGCCGTCAGCGGCGATGGCTTCTTTGTCGTTCAGGATCCGAGCGGTACCCCCTATCTGACCCGAGCCGGCGCTTTCGTTCCCGACGGTCAGGGCAGGCTTGTCAACTCGGCCGGCTTCCAGCTGATGGCCTACAGTTACGAGAACGGCGTACCGGCAGCGACGGTCAACGGCTTCGAGGGATTGGTCCCGGTTGTCATCTCCGACCAGGGCATGACCGCGACGCCGAGCACCGAGGGCAGCTTTGCCGGCAACCTGCCGGCGGGTGCGACCCCGGTCGCGACCGCCAATCTGCCCGCCGCCAACGCTGCGACCGCGCAATACACGTCGAAATCCTCCATGGTCGCCTACGACAATCTCGGCAACAAGAAGCTGCTCGACGTCTATTTCACCAACACCGGCGCCGGCACCTGGCAGGTGGCGGTCTTCGATCAGTCGAAGGCCACCGCTGGAACATCGTTCCCCTACACCGCCGGCGGCTTGCTGGGCTCGGCCAACCTGACCTTCGACACCACCACCGGCAAGCTCACCGGCACGCCCACCAACGTTTCATTTACCGTGCCGAACGGCGCCACCCTCAATCTCGATCTGTCGGCGCTGACCCAGCTTGGCACCGGCTTCACGGTTTCCGACGCCCAGGTCAACGGCAACGCACCGAGCACCATCGACAAGGTCCAGATCAGCAAGGACGGCACCATCTACGCCCAGTACAAGGACGGCTCGACCAAGCCGCTCTACAAGATCCCGCTGGCCGACGTACAGAGCCCGGACCAGCTCAAGGCGCTGCCTGGCAACGTCTATTCGCAGGGCACCGAGTCCGGCGCGGTTCGTGTCGGCTTTGCCAATGAAGGCAAGCTCGGCTCCATCATCTCCGGCGCGCTCGAGAATTCCAACGTCGATATCGCCGAAGAACTGACCAACATGATCGCGGCACAGCGCAGCTACACCGCCAATTCGAAAGTCTTCCAGACCGGTTCCGATCTGATGGACGTCCTTGTCAACCTGAAGAGATAAGACGGGCGTCGCCCGCGAAAGACCCGCATGTCACTGTCTACCGCATTGAGTATCGCCCAGTCGGCGCTTATGAACACCGCGCGACAGACCAGCGTTGTCTCGCGCAATGTCGCCGACGCCTCCAACCCGGACTATTCGCGGCGCCAGGCCGTCGTCACCAGCACGGCGCCGGGCGCGCGCTCGGTCGATATCCAGCGCGCAGCCAACGAGCTTCTGTTTCGCCAGAATCTCGCCGCGCTATCGGCCTGGAGCGGCCAGAACGCTCTCTACAACGGCATGGATCAGTTGGGTGTTGCGGTCAATGGCGTCGACAATGCGTCCTCGCCCTCGACTGCGATCGCCAACCTGCAGCAGGCGCTGCAGCTCTACGCCACCTCGCCGTCGAATCAGAACCTCGGCGCCTCCGTCATCGACGCCGCCAAACAGGTCGTGCGCTCGCTCAATGAGGGCTCCAAGGCAGTCCAGGATTTCCGCACCCAGACCGACGGTCAGATTGCCACCGCCGTCGACGACCTGAACTCGCTGCTCGGCCAATTCCAGGATGCCAACACGGCCGTCATGTCCGGAACCCGTTCCGGCACCGACGTTTCCGATGCGCTCGACCAGCGCGATGCGCTTTTGAAGAAGATTTCGAACTATGTCCCGGTGTCGACCTTCACGCGAGGCGACAATGACATGGTCATCACCACCGGCGACGGCACGACCTTGTTCGAGACGATACCGCGCACGGTCACCTTCGCGGCGTCGGCAGGCTATACCGCGGGTGCCGCCGGCAATGCCGTCTACATCGACAATGTGCCGATCTCGGCGGGAGCCGGTGGCAACACCAGCGCCAGCGGCACGCTTGCCGGCCTGCTGCAATTGCGCGACGGCGTCGCCTCGACCATGCAGAGCCAGCTCGACGAGACCGCGCGTGGCCTGATCACAGCCTTTGCCGAGACCGCACCCTCGATGGCCAACGCCGCCGGCCTGTTCACCTGGTCTGGTGCGCCGGCCGTGCCGGCCGCCGGCTCGCTGGTCAACGGCCTTGCCGCGTCCATCAGCGTCAATGCAGCGATGGACCCGGGCACCGGCGGCAACCCGATGCTGCTGCGCGACGGCGGTGCCAACGGTGCGGCCTACGTCGCCAACACGGGCGGTGGCGCGTCCTATTCCACCCTTCTGGTTGCCTATGGCGACCGGCTCGACCAGCCGATGACTTTCGACCCCGCCGCCGGGGTTTCGGCAACGTCCAGCGTGTCCGACTACGCCGCCAGTTCGATCGGCTGGTTCGAGGGCGTGCGCCAGCAGGCTTCGACCGCCTCCGACGCCAAGGAAGCACTGGCGTCACGCAGCGCCGAGGCGCTGTCCAACGCGACCGGGGTCAATGTCGACCAGGAAATGTCGCTGTTGCTCGACCTCGAACACACCTACCAGGCGTCGGCCCGGATGATGAAAACCGTCGACGACATGATGACGGCCTTGCTCAACGCGGTGGGATAATTCCATGACTTCAGTCTCCTCGGCCGCAATCTCCAATGCCATGCGCTCCCAGCAGATGCGCATGCAGGCCGAACTCGTCAAAGCCACGAAAGAATCCTCGACGGGCAGGGTCGCCGACGTCGGCCTGGCTCTCGGCGGGCGCACCACCCAGGCCGTCACTTTCCAGCGCGATCTTGACCGGCTCAACGTCATCATCGATTCCAACGGCCTGGTCGGCGCCCGGCTCTCCTCGACGCAGACCTCGCTTGGTCAACTCTCGACCGCCGCTCAGACGTTCCTGTCCGCCCTGACCACCGCCTCCTCAAGCGACTCGTCCAACAGCCTCACCCAATCCTCCGGCAAGGCGACCATCCAGCAGCTGACCTCGATCCTCAACACCAGCGTCAATGGCGAATACCTGTTCGCCGGCACCAACACCGACGTCAAGCCAATCAACGACTTCACAGCTGCCGGCTCCCCCGCCAAGGCGGCATTCGACGCCGCTTTCGTCGCCAATTTCGGCTTCACCCAGGACGATCCGCTCGCGGCCGACATCACGGCTGCCCAGATGGACGATTTCATCACCAATGATGTCGCCCCGCAGTTCACGGGCGCTGGTTGGCAGGGCAACTGGTCGAACGCCACCGACCAGCAGATCGTCAGCCGCATCGCACTCAACGAAACCACACCGACGTCGACCAGCGCCAACAGCGCCGGCATCCAGAAGCTCGCAATGGCGGCAGCCATGGTCAGCAGCCTGATGTCCAGCAACATCAGCCAGGCGGCGAAGAATACGGTTGTCAGCCGCTCCACCACATTGGTTGGCGAAGCGCTGAGCGGCATTGGCCAGCTTCAATCCGAGACCGGCATCGTCCAGAAGCGGGTTTCCGATGCCAACGATCGGATGAAAACGCAGGTCGACCTTTTCGAACGGCACATTCTCGACCTGGAAGCCGTCGATCCGGCCGAAGCCGCGACACGGGTCGCGGACCTGACACAGCACATCGAAACGTCTTTCGCGTTGACCGCACGCCTGCAGCAGCTCAGCCTGTTGAATTACCTGACCTGACAACGCTTAACGGAACGGTAGAGCCCCAACGATGTACCAATTCTCTTACGCCGACATCCAGAGCAACTCCGTTGCCGACGCGAAGGACCGCGAGCGCGAGCTTCTGACCCGCTCGATCGACATGCTGGCGGCGGCAGCAGTGGCCGGCCACGGTTCGATGGAGGCGATAGAGGCGCTTCACTTCACCAACCGCGTCTGGACCGCCTTCGTCGAGGATCTTGGCTCCAGCGACAACGCCCTGCCAAAGGAACTGCGCGCCAACCTCATTTCCATCGGCCTGTGGCTGCTGCGCGAGGCGGAGGACATCCGTCAGGGCCGCACCAACAATTTCGAAGGGCTGATCGAGGTGTCCCAGATCATCAGGGACGGCATTCAATGACCAACACGCTGAAGATATCGCTGAAGCCGAACGAAAAGATCTACATCAACGGCGCCGTCATCCGGGTCGACCGCAAGGTCACCGTCGAATTGATGAACGACGTCCAGTTCCTGCTCGAAAACCACGTGATCCAGGCCGAAGATGCCTCGACACCGCTCAAGCAGCTTTATTTCATCCTGCAGGTCATGCTGATGAACCCGGCCGGCGCCGCCGCCGCACGCGAGATGTTCCGTCGTTCGCTGCCGCTGCTTCTGGCAAGCTTCGAGGACGGCCAGATCTGCAGCGCGCTGAAACAGATCGACCGCATGGTCGGCGAGGACCATATCTACGAAGCGCTGAAGGCGATCCGCGCACTTTATCCGCTCGAACGCCGCGCGCTGGGTGGCAATGACGATGTTTCGGGTGCCGAGCGCCCGTTGGCTGTGGGAGCACGATACTGATGAACGTGGACATGACGACGACGATTCCGACCGGCGCCAATCAGGCCACCGCGTCCACCTCGAAGACAGCAGTCGACTACCAGTCCTTCCTGAAGCTTCTGATCGCCGAGATGAAGAACCAGGATCCGACCAAGCCGATGGATTCGACGCAGTATGTCGCCCAGCTCGCCACCTTCTCGCAGGTCGAGCAATCGGTGCAGACCAACACCAAGCTCAATCAGATCATGCAGTCCTCGGCGCTGTCACAGGCCGACGCACTGATCGGGCGCTCGATAACCTCCGCCGACGGCCTGACGACGGGCACCGTGGCTTCGGTGCGCCTCGCCAGCAACGGTCTCATCGCCGTGCTGCAGAACGGCACCGAAGTCGCGGTCGGTCCGGGAGTTTCGGTCAAGGCGGCAAGCTGACGCTTTCGACAGAGAGCCAGTCCCATGAATGAGGCCGACGCTCTCGACATCGTCCAGTACGCGGTATGGACGGTGCTCGTCGCGTCCGCTCCGGTGGTGCTGGTCGCCATGGTGGTCGGCATCGGCATCGCCCTCATCCAGGCGCTGACCCAGGTGCAGGAAATCACCTTGACCTTCGTGCCGAAGATCGTCGCCATCATGCTGGTGGTGGCGCTGACCGGCCCCTTCATCGGCAGCCAGATATCGGCCTTCACCAACGTCATCTTCGAGCGCATCCAGAACGGGTTCTAACCTGTTTTGGGAAGGCGTGCCGCGGCATGCCGTTCGTAATTGTCCGAAGACAGACGCCGCCGATCCCCTTGGCGCCTCCGCACGCACGGCAGACAAGGCCTGGACCGCCTCTATCCCATTGTTGGACCATGAGCTTTTTTGCCCTTTGCGGCGCCATGCCCTACTTTCGGCAAACGGTCTGCGCAAACGGATTGTCTGACGGGCAGGCACGACATGGCAGGAATCCCAAATGATTGACGAAAAGCCGGACAGCGAGAGCGTCTCGGCGCTGGCGCCCTTCCGGCACGGCATTTTCCGCGCCGTGTGGGGCGCAAGTCTCGTCTCGAATTTCGGTGGCCTGATCCAGGGTGTCGGCGCCGCCTGGATGATGACCACGATCGCCACCTCGCCCTATCAGGTGGCCCTTGTCCAGGCTTCGACCACCTTGCCGATCATGCTGTTTGCGTTGGTCGCCGGCGCCATCGCCGACAGTTTCGACCGGCGCAAGGTGATGCTGGTCGCCCAGACCTTCATGCTGGTGGTGTCGGTGCTTCTGACCCTGTTCACCTATTCGGGCCTGATCACGCCATGGACGCTGCTTGCCTTCACCTTCCTGATCGACAGCGGCACCGCGCTCAACAGCCCGTCATGGCAAGCCTCCGTCGGCGATATTGTTCCCCGCAACAAGGTGCCGGCGGCCGTCGCCCTCAATTCGATGGGCTTTAACCTGACGCGCAGCGTCGGTCCGGCGATCGGCGGCATCATCGTCGCCGCCGCCGGTGCGGCAGCCGCCTTCGCGGCGAACGCGGTGAGCTATATCGGCCTGATCGTCGTGCTGGCGCGCTGGAAGCCGAACGTGCCGGTATCGACCTTGCCGCGCGAGTCGCTGGGGGCCGCCATGGGCGCCGGCCTGCGCTATGTCGCCATGTCGCCCAATATCGGCAAGGTGCTGGTCAGGGGTGCTGCGTTCGGCTTCAGTGCAGGCGCTGTGCTTGCGTTGCTGCCTCTGGTGGCGCGCGACGTCGTCAAGGGCGATGCGCTTACCTATGGCATCATGCTCGGCGCCTTCGGCATCGGCGCGGTCGGCGGCGCCTTGATCAGCGTCAGGCTGCGGCAGTTGCTCTCCAGCGAGACGATGGTGCGCTGTGCGTTCGCCGGCTTCGCCGTCTGCGCCTTCAATGCCGCCGTCAGCCAGCATGCCTGGCAGACGTCGCTCGGCCTGCTTGTCGGCGGTGCCTGCTGGGTGATCGCGCTTTCGCATTTCAACGTCACGGTGCAGATGGCGACGCCGCGCTGGGTGGTCGGCCGGGTGCTGTCGGTCTACCAGACCGCGACCTTCGGCGGCATCGCGCTCGGCAGCTGGATCTGGGGCGTCGTCGCCGACGCGCATGGCGCCGAAACCGCGCTGATCGCCGCCAGCATCGCCATGCTGGCCGGCGGCGCCATCGGTCTTTTGCTCCCGCTGCCGCAACAGCAGGTGCTCAACCTCGACCCGCTCAATCGCTTCAAGGAACCGCATTTGGCGCTTGACCTGAAGCCGCGCAGTGGTCCCATCGCCATCATGATCGAATATGTGATCCGCCACGAGGACGAACCGGAGTTCCTCGCCATCATGGCCGAACGCGGCCGCATCCGCCGCCGTGACGGCGCCCGCAACTGGACGCTGGCGCGCGATCTCGAGAATCCCACCGTATGGATCGAGCATTATCACACGCCGACCTGGATCGAGTATATCAGGCACAATGGACGCATCACCCATGCCGACGCCGTCATCGGCGAACGCGTGCGGGCCCTGCACAGCGGCGACGAACCGCCCCGCGTACGACGCATGATCGAGCGCCCGACCACCGCCGGCACGGCGCTTGTGATGGCCAAGGGGCCGATCGAGCATTAAGCCCGTAACCCCTTTTGCCCGCTTACCCCTCGCCCGACAGGTCCCGGCGCGCCTTGTCGAGTTCCTCGGCATAGCGCCGCATCAAATGGCCTTCGGTCAACAGGCCCAGCACGATATGGTCGGTGAAATCCTCGACCACGGCGAGTTCTTCGGCGCCCGCCCGCTGGAATGTTTCCGCGGCGGCCTGCACGTTCATGCTCGGCACCAGCACCGCGTCCTTGTATTTGGCGAGATCGCGCACCGGCACCTCGCCATCGGACGGATCGCTGTGCAGTTCGGCCACGATCAGCACGCCGACATAGTGGTCGCCCGCATCGACGGCGATGACGCGCTGGGCAGAGCCGAGCGGCACCTCCTTGCGGAAGGCTGCCAGCGTCGTCGAGGCATAGATGGTCTTGATGTCCTTGCGCATCATCGAGCCGACTGTGAGGCTGCGCATCCAGCCGACATCGTGGGCGCTGCGGATGGTCTCGCCGCGCAGATGGAAGCGCCATGTCGAGAACGAGTAGCCGAAGGTTTCGCGCACCAGGATGGCCGACATGATCGAGGCGGCCAGCACGACGCCGGTCAGCGTCAGGTCGCGGGTCGATTCCAGCGCCAGGAAGGTCATCGTCAGCGGACCGCCGACGACACCGACGGCGAGCGACGTCATGCCGACGACGGCGGCGACGGCAGGGTCGATGCCGGTTGCCGGAGAAATAACAAGCATCACATCCGCGAACGCCTTGCCGAGCAGCGCGCCGAGGAACAGCGAGGCAAAGAACAGTCCGCCGCGAAAACCCGACCCCAGCGAGACCGCCGACGCCGCCAGCTTGAGCACGAAGACGCTGGCCACCACGGCCAGCCCGTAATTCATCGAGAATTCGCGATGCAGCGCGCCATGGCCGCTGGACAGCACTTGCGGCGTGATCAGCCCCAACAAGCCAACGATGACGCCGCCAATGACGGGGCGCAGCGACGCATCGATCGACAGCCTGGCGAAACCGCGCTCGATCAGCGTCACTAGATGCATGATGGCGATCGAGGCGGCACCGCCGAGCAGCCCGAGCAGCAGGAACGGCACATACTGGCTGGCGGTGAGCGCCGGCAGACCCGAAAGCTCGAGCGGGAAAGGCACCCCGCCGAACATTTCAGCGGTCAGCGAGGCTGAGATCGCGGCGGTCATGACAGGCGCGACATTGGCGACCGAGTAGATGCCGATGACCAATTCGAAGCCGTAGAAGGCGCCGGTCAGCGGTGCATCGAAGGCAGCGGCGATGGCGCCGGCCGCACCACAGCCGACCAGGATACGGACATCGTTGCGGCGCAGCCTGAAGATGCCCGCCAGCCGCGATGCCAGCCCGGAGCCAACCTGCGTGTAGCCGGCTTCCAGCCCGACCGAGGCGCCAAAACCGCTGGAGATCATCGTCTGGCCGGCGATGATGAAGGTGTCGGTCAGCGACATGCGCCCGCCATAGAGCGCATTGGCTTCGATCGGGTCGATCGGTGTGCGGAATTTCCGTATCCGGAGCCAGACCACCGTCAGCCCCAGCAGTATGCCGCCGATCGCCGGTATCAGCGCCTGCATCGGATTGGCGAGCGAGAACATGCCGGAAAGCCGGCCGCCAGGCTGAACGCCGAACAGCAGCCCGTGCAGGTCCTGCACGATCTGGCTCATCGCCGTGACCAATATGCCAGCCATGACGCCTACGACACCGGCGAGGATGACCACCACGATGCCGCGTGCCTCGAGCAGGGGCAACGACCTGATCAGCACCGCGCGCAGCCGGCGGGCGTAAACTTCGCTGTGGTTTCTGGAAAGCACCGGGGCGGCTCGCCGATATCGAAAGGCAGTGGAAAGCCAGCCTGATACGCCCGGCGGCACGGCATGGCAACCACAATGCCGACAGACACCATGTTGGCGACAGCGCGATATCGATCGGGCCGATGGACCGTTCAGGTCGGCATGGGCTCGCCGGCTTCATAGAGTACGAGGTTGCGCTCGCCTATGCCGAGCGCCGGCCAGCTCGCACGCCAGTCCGCAATGTGCGGCGAGGCGAAGTGCGCGTCGAGCGCTGCCCTGTCGCTCCAGACTTCCGTGACCCGGATGAGCCCGGCATCAAAAACATCCTGCGCATAGGAATATTGGATGCAGCCGACCTCGGCGCGGCTGCCTGAAACCATGCGTTCCATTGCGGGCTTGGCTTCCTCAAATTTGTTTGGCGGCAAGCGGATGGTGCCGATGATCAGAAGCATGGGTTTCCCTTTCCTGGCGAGGCTAGCCGACACGGCGACCTGCGCATGATCGTTCGAACTAGCCAGTCTCCCACCCTCGCGCAAGCTTGGCGGACTACCCTCACAGGGCTGTCGCGCGCTCGGCAGTCTATGGGGTTTGAGGACGATATGGCGATCAGCGAAAGCATTCAGCCCGGCGCGGCCGCCAAGAACGGCCGCGACGTCTTCTTCGCCATCGGCATCGTCATCATACTTGCCGTGCTGTTCCTGCCGATCCCGGCCTTTCTCATCGATGTCGGCCTCGCCTTTTCGATCGCGCTTTCGGTGCTGATCCTGATGGTGGCGCTGTGGATCCAGCGGCCGCTCGATTTTTCGTCTTTTCCAACCGTGCTGCTCATCGCCACCATGCTGCGGCTGTCGCTCAACATCGCCACCACGCGCATGATCCTGTCGCATGGCAATGAAGGGACGCATGCCGCCGGCTACGTCATCGCCGGCTTCTCCAAGTTGGTGATGGCCAGCGACTTCGTCATCGGCCTCATCGTCTTCATGATCCTGATCGTGGTGAACTTCATCGTCATCACCAAGGGCGCCACGCGTATCGCCGAAGTCGGCGCGCGCTTCACCCTCGATGCCATCCCCGGCAAGCAGATGTCGATCGACGCCGACCTCTCGGCCGGCATGATCGACGACAAGACCGCGCAGCTGCGCCGCCGTGAACTGGAAGAAGAATCTTCTTTCTTCGGCTCGATGGACGGCGCCTCGAAGTTCGTCCGCGGCGACGCCATCGCCGGCCTCATCATCACCGCCATCAACATCGTCGGCGGCATTGCCATCGGCTACATCAGGCACGGCATGGGCATGGGCGAAGCCGCCGACGTGTTCATCAAGCTGTCGGTCGGCGACGGCCTCGTCACCCAGATCCCGGCACTGATCGTGTCGCTCGCCGCCGGCCTGCTCGTCTCCAAGGGCGGCACCCGCGGCTCGACCAACCAGGCGGTGTTCGGCCAGCTCGGCGCCCACCCGCGCGCCCTCTATGTCGCGGCATCGCTGCTGGTCCTGCTCGGCTTGATGCCCGGCCTGCCGCTGTTCCCGTTCTTTGCGCTCGCCGCCGGCATGGCCGGTCTCGGCTACGTCATCCCGATGCGCGCCAACCGTGTCCTCGCCGAAGCCGAGGCGATCAAGGACCAGGAAAAGGCGACCAAGGTCGAGGAGGAGAAGAACTCGGTCAAGGCCTCGCTCGCCACCGCCGAGATCGAGCTTTTGATCGGCAAGCAGCTGTCGACAAGGCTGCTGACGTCGCATCAGGAACTGGTTTTCCGCATGGGCAAGATGCGCAAGAAATTCGCCACCCAGTACGGCTTCGTCGTGCCGGAAGTGCGTGTCGCCGACGATTTCGCCATCCCGCCGAAAAGCTACCAGATCAAGGTGCACGGCACCGTGGTGGCCGAATACCAGATGCGCGTCGGCGAGATCATGGTGCTGCTCGGCAATCGCGACGTACCCGAGATACCGGGCGAGGAAATCCGTGAGCCGGCCTTCGGCATGCGCGCCTATTCCGTCGTCGAAGCCTTCGCCGAGGATCTGAAGCGCGAGAACTACACCTTCGCCGACAACATGTCGGTGCTGCTCACCCATCTCTCCGAGGTTATCCGCAACAACCTGCCGCAGCTTCTGTCCTACAAGGATATGAAGGCGCTGCTCGAACGCCAGGACCAGGAATACCGCAAGCTCGCCGACGAGATCTGCACCACCCACATCTCCTATCCCGGCCTGCAGGCGGTGCTGAAGCTGCTGCTCGCCGAGCGCGTCTCGATCCGCAACCTGCACCTGATCATCGAGGCGATCGCCGAGATCGCGCCGCATGTGCGCCGCACCGAGCAGATCGTCGAACATGTCCGCATCCGCATGGCCCAGCAGATTTGCGGCGACCTGTCCGAGGGCGGCGTGCTGAAGGTGCTTCGCCTCGGCAACCGCTGGGACCTCGCCTTCCACCAGAGCCTCAAGCGCGACGCCAAGGGCGAGGTGCGCGAGTTCGACATCGACCCGCGCCAGCTCGAGGAGTTCGGCCAGGACGCCACCAAGGCGATCAAGAAATATCTGGAAGCCGGCGAACGTTTCGTCCTCGTCACCGCGCCCGACGCCCGCCCCTATGTGCGCATGATCATCGAGCGGCTGTTCACCACGCTGCCGGTGCTCAGCCACGTCGAAATCGCCAAGGGCGTCGAGATCAGGGTGCTCGGAACCATATCGTGAGCGTGCTGTCGCAAGGCGTCGTCATCGCGGCGTTCCTCGCCTTCTGCCGCATCGGCGCCTGTTTCATGCTGATGCCGGGCCTGTCCAGCGCCCGCGTCCCGGTCCAGGTCAGGTTGTTCGTGGCGGTCGCCGCCACCGGCGGCCTGCTCGCCTTCCTGTGGGACAAGATCTTTCCTTTCGTCGACCCGCGCCCGCAGATCCTGGTGCCGATGATCATCTCGGAACTTCTGGTCGGCGGCCTGATCGGCGCCATGACCAGGCTCTACATGGAAGCCCTGCGCTTCATGGGTTCGGCCATCGCCATGCTGGTCGGTTATGGCGGCACCGGCGGACCGGCGATCGAGGAGCCCGAACCCCAGGCAGCCCTTGCCGCGATCATCTCGTTCTCGGCGCTGTTGATGCTGTTCGTGTTCGATTTCGACCACGAGATAATACGCGCGCTGGTTTCCTCCTACACGGTCGCGCCGGTCAACATCTTCTTCAACCCGCAGGCAGCCCTCGTCGATGTCACCGACACGGTGTCGGACACCTTCTTCCTGGTCATCCGCCTCGGCAGCCCGTTCGTCGCCTATGCCATTCTCGTCAATCTGACGATCGGCTTCGTCAACAAGCTGACCCCGCAGATCCCGATCTATTTCATCTCCCAGCCCTTCATCATCGCCGGCGGCATGATCATCTTCTATTTCGCCGTCGGCACCATGCTGTCGCTGTTCGTCGACGGCTTCGTCGACCTGACGCTGGCGAGATGACCATGAGCACGCGCAAGGACCGCCTCAAGAAACTGGTCAAGGTGCAGGAACAGCTGAAGGCGCTGCACGAAACCCGCCACGCCACCTTCCTTGCCGCGGCCAGTGCCGCCGAGGCTGAAGCCAGGGAACTGGTCGGCCATTTCGACCAGCCCGATTCGCTTTCCGCCCTGTTCCCCGATCTCTACCACCGCCGCATCGCCCAAGCGGTCGTGCGCCAGGAGGCGAACCTGGCAAGCGCGAAGCAAGAAGCCGGCCTCATCGCCGCCGCGACCGCCCGCACCAACATGGTTGAGCGTGCCTACAAGGACGTGCGCAACCGCGACGAGCGCGAACGCTCCGACCGCGAGCGGCTCGACATCATCGCGCAGAAGCAGGGCGAGGAGTAAGCTGAGGGTGTTCCGCTATGGGCCAACGGTGAGCGTCATTGACCAGGTTGCGAATGGCGGCAATCTCGGTCTTTGGGGCGGGCATGGTGGCTTCCTGAGAGCGGACATTGCAGGCTGCACATCGAGGTCCTGCCGCGCCATGAACAGTCGATGCTTCGGTCTGGAAGCAGCCGTTGAGCAGACGTTCATTGCACGGCGGCGGCCGCGGTGAAGATGTAGCCAACGCCATAGACGACCTTGATCGGCGCGGGCAAGCTGATGTGTTCCTCCAGTTTGCGCCGTAGCCGGCTGACGACTGCGTCGAGATGCCTGTTGTCGAAGTTCGACCTGGGACGGGCGACAAGCTCCACCAGATCCTCGCGCTGGCAGATTTCGCCGCTACGGTTGCAGAGCACGTTCATGAAGGCGAACTCGGCCGCCGTCAGTTTAAGCGAACGGTGATTGGGCGCGATCAGCATCCAGTTCGTGCCGTCCAGCACCCACCGATCGTTGCTGCCGTTGGCAGAGTCGGGCGGGGCTCCCGTCCGTCGCAGCAGGCTGCGAATTGCGGCGTCGATCTCGCGCAGCGTGCTGTGCTTGACCAGGTAGATGTCGGCGCCGCTCTCAAAGCCACGGATACGGTCGTCGCTGTCACCGAGCGCCGTCAGCATGATGATGCCGCAGGCATGTGATTTGCGGATTTCGGTTGCCAGATCGAACCCGTTCCCATCGGGCAGCCCGACATCGAGGATGATGACAGCGGGCGAGCTGCCGTTGGCCAGCGTCTGGCGCAATTCCCCTGCCGTGGCGACGCCTTCGGCCGTGAAGCCCGTCAGTTCCAGGAAATCCGCCAGATCCTTGCGCAGCCGGGGCTCGTCCTCGACGATCAGAATATGCGTCATGCGGTCAGTTCCTCGGGCGAAAGTCGATCCGTTGCCTCGCCTGCCAGAGGCAGGCTGACGATGGACGTAATGCCCTGGTCGTCGTTGGCGAGCAACTGCAGCTTGCCGCCGTGATAGGCCAGCAATTTGCGCGAAGAATAGAGGCCGAGACCGGTTCCGGTTACCGCCATCGTATTGGAGGCCCGGAAAAAGCGCCTGCCGATCTTGTGAAGCTCGGCCTGTGGAATGCCGATGCCACGGTCACGCACCCGAATGACCGCACTTCGACCTTCGCTGCGCACATCGATATCCACTGGCTGGTCCTCCGACGAATATTTGAGCGCATTGTCGATGAGGTTGATCAGGACGGTCGCCAGCATCTCGGGATCGGCGACAAGCGAAACGGCGTCGTCATCCGCCGTAAAGATCAGGCGCTCGCCGCGCCCGGTCATCCCGAAATGCAGCCGCACATCGGCAATAAGCAAACCGACGCGTATCATCTCCGGCTGAAACCCGCTGTCGCGATCATTGGCCATGAAGCGGTCGATCAGGGAAAACAGGCGATCGAGCGCCTCGCCAATGCCGGCAATCCGTTCTCGTGTCGCTTCGGGCGACTTGTGGCCGACAAGGCCGATCATGTCGGCCGCGTTGCGGATGATGGCGAGCGGGGTGCGAAACTCGTGGCTGACGACGCGCATGAAGTCCGCCTGCTCGTCGCGAAGCACACGTTCGGCCGCCAGGCTCGCGTTCAACCGGCTTTCCAGCCGTCGTCGTTCCCGTACCTCCCGCGACAGGGCGATATTTTTCTCCAGCAGCGCAGAGGACAGCCGCGAACTGACCATGAACAGCAGGCAGCCGAAAAAGGCGATCAGGAACAGCGCGCCCTGCAGCAGATACCAGGCGTTGCGGTCGGCCAGAACTGAGGCGCCTTGAAAATCGACCGGCAGCCGGTATTCGATGATGCTCTGGAGAACGCTAGCCGCGATATACTCGGCAAGCACACCGATCGTGATCCAGCGCAGGAGGGTTGGTTGCGTCCGGTCCCGCATCAGCCCAAGACACATCACCGACATCATCACGACCGTAAAGAAGGTCGATGCGTGAATGCGTATAGCAATGTCGCCTGGATCAATCGCGAGGGCGGCACTCCATGCGACAATTTGGAAAATCAGCAGTGAAATGCTGATCCAGGTATAGCGTGGCTGTCCCAGAAAGCGCGCCAGACCCTCGGCCAGCAACACCAGGCCTAGCTTGATGATCGTGTTGTGGAGCACGATGGCCCAGGCCGCCGGCTGCTCCCCACGCAGGAGAATCAGCAGCACCCCCGCCGCGATAGCGACGAAGCCGGCCGCAAGAAACTTCAACTCATAGAGGCGGCGCCACGCCAGCCACACAAACAACCAGGTGACGGCCTGCAGGCTTGCGGTTGCAAACGTAACAACCAGAACGGTCTTCAGATCAAGCATGGTCGAGTATTCGCACGGGGTTCCCCTGCCGCACCCCCCGATGCGCCAAATGTTGAATCTCGCAGGAGTTGTGCGGGGAGGCAAGCGCGATCCGCCCGTGCAAGAATTGGTCAGAATTCAATAGAATTGATCGGTGGAATTGTCGGGAGAGGACGTTTTATCATCGGCCGCGATCGTCTTGGTGGTTTCGCCGGGCGGATTGTGAGGAAGCAGTCGGGGCGATGTGCGTGGCGGACGCACGCGACCCGACGCAGCGGCAAGCGATGATTTTCGCGGGACGCCCGGCGATCGGGCCGGCCGCGGAATCGTTGCTTGCGGCACACGGGGGGAATTCCATGACAATTCGCGATCGTCGCTCGCTCATACGCCCGCTTGTACTTTTGTGCTCCACGGCGCTCGCGGGGTCGTTGCTGCTGCCAGTCATCCTGACGGCGCCGGCGCATGCACAGGCTCTTTATGGTGCGACCGGAGGCAGGGGCGGTGATGGTGACGTAGACAGCAACGGCGGCGATGGGGGCGATGCAGGTGACGCCGGCGTCGCGGGCAACGGTCCGGATGCAGGGACCGGTGGGGCGGCCGGCACGCAGGCCATTCCAGAAGGTGGAAATGGGG
>NZ_RZQP01000142.1:0-16034 GCF_003998165.1 Mesorhizobium sp. M7A.F.Ca.US.007.01.2.1
CAATATGGCCAGCGCGATCGCCGCCACATAACCCCAGATCAGGTCCTGCGTGGTGAGCTTGTAGATGTAGACCGAGATGGTTTCGGTGGCGACGCCTGGACCGCCGCCGGTCATGATGTAGAGCGTGTCGAAAATCTTGAAGTTCTCGATCACCCGGATCGCCAGCGCGATGATGATGATCGTCTTCATCTTCGGCAGCACGATGGTGACGAAGCGCTGCCACGGATTGGCGCCGAGCAGTGTCGCCGCCTTGATCTGGTCCTCCGGCACGCCGACCAGGCCGGCAAGCAGGATGAGGAACATCAGCGGCGTCCACTGCCAGATGTCGGCGACCATCACCGCGATCAGCGCCAGCGTCGGGTCCGACAGCCAGGCGATGGTGACAGGAGAGCCGGTGAGCGACGACAAGATGTCGTTCACCGGGCCGCCCGACTGGAACAGCATGAAGAACATGTAGCCGGCCACCGCCGGCACCACCATCATCGGCATCAGCAGGATCGAATAGAAGACGCGCTTGCCCGGGAAATCGTCGGCAAACAGCGTCGCCAGCGCCAGCCCGAGCAGGAACTCAACCGGCACGCAGACGATCATGACGATGGCCGTACGCTTCAGCGCGCTCCAGAAGCGCGTGTCGGCGGCGAGATCGGTGTAGTTGGCAAAGCTGTTCCACATCGACCAGGCGTTCCACCAGCCGGTGCCCGACAGGGGCGACCAGTCGGTGACGCTGATGTAGAGCTGCATCAACAGCGGGAAGGCCGAGATGAACAGCACCAGGATCTGCGCAGGCAATGTCAGCCGGAAACCCAGCCTTGCGCCCTCATCGCGCGAAACCGGCTTTGCTCCGACGGCTTTCACCTCATCCTTGGAAGTCATGACAGTCACCGCGCTCATTGCTTGAGCGCCCCGAATGTCAACCCGCGCACCAGATGGCGTTGGATGGCGATGCCCATGATGACCGGCGGCACGGCCGCGATCAGGCCAAGCGCCGCCTTGGCGCCATAGAGCTGCCCGGTCATCGAGGAGGATAGCGAGGCCATGTAGACCGGGATGGTCACCCATTCGCGCGTCGTCAGAAGCAGCGCGATCAGATAGTCCGACCAGTTGAGGATGAAGACGAAGAGCGCGGCACTGGCCAGCGGCGCGCGCATCATCGGCAGCGTGATGCGCGTGAAGACGCGCAGCCGCGAACAGCCTTCGACAAGCGCTGCCTCCTCGATCTCGCGCGGCATGTCGTCGAAGAAGGTCTTCATCAGCCAGAAGGCGAACGGCAAGGTGACGATGCCGTAGATCAGCGCCAGGCCCCACCAGCTGTCGGTGAAGTTGAGGAAAGCCCACATGATCATCACCGGGATCATGACCGCCATCGGGGGAAAAATCCTGAGCTGGATCAGCGCCAGCGGCAGGTTCTGGCCGGAGCCGAAACGCGACAGCCCATAAGCCGCCGCAGTGCCCGCCGACATGGCGATCACCGTGCCGAAAACCGCCGACAGCAGCGATGCGAGGATCGGCTTCAGCGCGGTACGGTCGAGCGCGACGATCAAATTGTTGGTCGACTCGCCGAAGACGAAACGAAAATTGCTGAGCGTCGGGTTCTTCGGCCACCAGGTCAGGTCGGCGCCGGTCGCCGACCATTCGGCGATCGGCTTGAACGCCATCGATACCATCCACAGGATCGGCACCAGCGTCACCGCCATGGCCGCGAAGATCGCGGCATAGCGGAATATCAGGAAAGGAACGGAACGCTTCATCTGGCGGCTTTGCTGGTGGCGTTGTGGGCGGAGGGGAAAAGCAGGCTCCTCCCCTCCTTCGATGTGATCCAGGGAGATGGATCAGACGATCGGGTCGAGAACTGTCGGCCAGGCCTCCTTGTTGGTCTTGATGGCTTCGAGCAGTTTGTCCTCGCCGGTGCGCCGCACGATCTTCTTCCACTCCGCCTCCGTATCGGCCATCGCCTGCTCCGATGTCTTGGCCTTGGTCAGCGCCGCCATGAGGTTCTCGTCGAGCGCATTGTGGAAGGCTGTCGCGCCGGGATAGTTGATGGTCGGCACGGTGCGCGCCACCGTCTCGCGCACGACGTCCATGTGGTAGGCATGATAGGTCTGGCGCACCAGCGGATCGGAGAAGTCCGAAAGCCGGAACGGGTCCAGATAACCGCCGGGGTTGGCACTCATCCAGGCGTAGATACGGGCCGAGCCCAGCCATTGCAGCAGGAGATAGGCAACCTCCTGGTTCTTCGACTGCGACGAGACCATGCCGGTCAGCGAGAACCACAGCACGGAGCGGCTGATCAGCTTGCCGTCGATCTCGCGGCCTGGCGGCAGCATCGAGCCGATCTTGCCGGTGACGGCCGAATCCTTGTTGCCGGCATTGTCGAGGAATTTCGGCAGGTTGGAGAAGGCGCAGGTCATCGCCGCACCACCCTTGGCGAAGTTGCCGTATTGCTCCGGCCAGCCCCAGGAGATCGCATCCGGCGAATGATGTGCGAGCGAAGCGACATATTCGTTGGTGGCGGCAATGCCTTGCTCGGAATTGATCATCGGCTTGCCGTCATCGCCAAACAGGAATTGGTTGGGCGAAGCCATCGAGACATAGCGCTGGTACCAGTTGGTGTAGCCCCAGCCCTGGTTGCGCAGGTCGGTCGAGCCGAACAGGCCCTTGTCCGGACGCTGGAAGAAGGCGGCGATGTCGCCATGCTGCTTCCAGGTCTTCGGCGGCGCCAGATCGTAGCCGTATTTGTCCTTGAAGGCCTTCTTCTCGGCTTCGTCGCCGAACAGGTCGGTGCGGTAGACCCAGGTCTGGAAGTCGCCGTCCAGCGACACGCCATAGTTGGAGCCGCGGTATTTGTTGAGCAGCGACACGCCCTTGGCGCCGTTGACATAGCCGCTGACGGGATCGTCCCATTCGGGCTTGTGCTGCGCGACAAAGTCATCGAGCTTGGCGATGCCGCCGGTTTCGGCGAGGTCGCCGAGGCGGTTCCATTCGGTCGAATAGATGTCGTAGGCGCCACCCTTGGTGGAGATGTCCTGCATCGTCTTGGTGAATTCCTGGCCGTTCGGCAAACCGACGATTTCGATCGCGATGCCGGTTTCCTTTTCCCACAGCTCCTTGATCGACGGCGCACCGGCCGGGAACGGCTGCGTGAGCTGGCCGATCGAGCCGTCGGACAGGCCGAGCACGATCTTGGCGGGCGCCTTGCCGGCGCCCTTCAGCGCCTTGGCCGCCTCGATGGCGCGGCCTTCCGGCGTGTCGGCGCCATACTGGTAGCGCTCGGCTCCATCGAAGCCCGTCGGGCCGCCGATCATGCCTGGCGCCAGCGCGTCGGCCGCATAGGCGCGGCCGGGACGAATGAATTGGGGTGCGATACCAGCGGCGGCCATGATCACAGCCGCCTTTCCTCCGGATGCCAGCAGCCGGCGCCGCGAGATGCGGATCAAGTCAGACATTGAAACTCCTCCCTCAGGGCCACGTTTCCTCCACGGCCCTTATGAGGGATATTGACGGCAGCATGGCAAGGCTGTCAACATCATAAATAATCAAAACACCTCACAACATCGCAATAGGGCAAGGAAATGCACAAAAACGGGATCCATGCATCATGCCGGGTGCTTCAATTTGAGGGCACACGACCCTTCCCGGCCCTGCGCAGCCCTACCGGACCATTTGATTTAGCGCGGCGGCTTGCGCATGGGCTAAGGGCGGATACATCATTTCCCATCAGAATCGCCGATGGCGGGGAAGCCGTCACCAGCCGATCTGACGCATGCAGGAGATGAAAGACGGTGCGTTCCACCCTGACTGACATAGCCCGGGAAGCCGGCGTCTCGGCCGCCACCGTCGACCGCGTGCTCAACAACCGACCCGGCGTGCGGGCGCGCACGCGCGAAATCGTGCTCGAAATGGCGCAGCGCCTCGGCTACATCGCCGAAGGCCCGAACGGCGCGCCGCCACGGCCCTCGCCTGGCGAGGTCATCCGGCTCGACTTCGCGCTGCCGGCCGGCACCAATTCCTTCATCAAGATGCTGCACCGGCACATCGAGGCACAGGCTCTGGCGCGGCCCGACCTCGATGTCCATATCGCCACCATCGAGGGCTTCAATCCTGACCGGCTCGCCCGCCTGCTGCAGGACCTGCGCGGACAGACGCAAGGCGTCGGCGTTATAGCGCTCGACCATCCGACGGTGCGCGAAGCGATCCGATCCCTGTCGGCCAACGATATCAAGGTGGTGACCATCGCCTCCGACATCCTGCATGTGCCCAGGGTCGCCTATATCGGCATCGACAACCGCGCCGCCGGGCGGCTGGCCGGCTATCTGCTCAACCGCTTCATGGGATCGGGGCATCCGGGCAAGGTGGCGCTGTTCGCCGGCTCGCTGTCCTATCGCGGCCACGAAGAACGCGAGATGGGGTTCCGCCACGTCCTGACCGAGGAATCACCCAACCTGCAGATCGTCGAGATGCGCGAAATGCTCGACGACCGCGAGAAGGCCTATTCGGAGGCATCGGCCCTGCTGGAACGGCACCCCGACCTTGCCGCGATCTACAATGTCGGCGCCGGCAACACCGGCATCGCCCGCGCGCTCAAGGAGCACGGCCGCGCCCAGTCCATGGTCTTCCTCGGCCACGAGGTGACGGACGGCACCAAGGACCTTCTGCTCGACGGCACGCTCGACGCGGTCATCGACCAGAACCCGCGCGTCGAAGCCCGCGAAGCGCTCAACACTTTGACCCATGCGGTCCGGGGATTGCCCTATGAACTGCACCAGCCAAGGCTGCAGGTGATCTTCAAGGAGAACATCCCTGAGATTTGACGGACCAGACGAGCGGGGCAGCGCGGTAAAGCGCCCGCCCCGCTCGATGCTTCCAGTCTATTGGACGGCAGCGATTTCAGCCGCGGCGCCATCGACAAAGCTCTTGTCGACCCATTTTCCGTAGTCGATCGAGCCCTTCAGGAGCCCGGCGCTGGCCATGAATTTCTCCTCGCCCTGCAAGGCGGCGATCGCGTCGTCGGTTAGTTTCGGATCCTGGTGGAACACCCCGTCGGCATAGGTCTTGCGGACGGATTTCTCCGACGACTTGGTCGCCTCCACAAACGTCTTGATCGTCTCGTCCGGATGAGCGTCGGCCCAACGCGAAATCTCGATGTCGACCTTCAGCAGCCGCTTGACCAGATCGGGATATTTCGCCGCGAAGGCGCCGTTGACCGAGATGACGTTCGGCACGTTCCATTCCGGATGGGTGCTGGTGTCGAACAGCACCCGCGCCTCGCCGGTGTCGACCAGCTTGGCCGCCGTCGAATCCGTCTCGACAATGGCGTCGATATCGCCGCGCAGCAGCGCCGGGCCGGATGCCTCGAAAGGCAGGTTCAGACCTTCGACGTCATTGGTGGTCAGGCCGACGCTGTTCAGTGCCTTGCTGAAGTTCGAATGCCGCACCGTTCCGGTGAGATAGGCGACCTTCTTGCCCCTGAGATCCTGCAGCGTCTTCAACGGCGAGTCGGTTTTGACGACGATGTAGGAACCGCCGGCCTTCACATAGCTCGACAGGCCGATCAGCTTGACGTCGGCGCCGGACGCAGCAACGCGCAGCGCCGGATTGTTGCCGGTATAGGTGAACTCGATGGCGCCGGTCGCCAATGCCGTCGTGGCTTCCGAGCCGCCGTTGAAGGTCACCAGTTCGACCTTGATGCCGTCCTTGGCGAATTCCTTGTCCCACCAGCCGTCCTTCTGGGCGAGGACGAATTTGAGGTGCCCCGGCGCCGTGCTGCCGATGCGGATGATGTCAGGCTTGTCCTGTGCGAAGGCAGGCATGCCGCCAAGGCCGATGACGACGGCAATGGCGCCCTTCAGCAGCAGCCGGCGAATTGCGTCGAATGGAATGTTGGGCATGGGAAAATCCTTCCTGTTTGGAATGATGGGGCCGCTTAAATGAGCGAGGTCTCGGACTGGCCCTTCCAGGCTGTTGCCCAGCGCTCGAACCAGACGAGCAGGTAATTGACGGTCAGGCCGATGACGGTCAGCGTCAGGATGCCGGCGTACATGTCGGCCGTTTCCATCATCAGCTGCGAATTCTGGATGAGGAAACCGAGGCCGGATTTGGCCGCCAGCATCTCGGCGCCGATGACCGCGAACAGCGAGGATTTCACCGCCAGCCGAGCGCCGGCGACGATCGAGGGAATGCTGGCCGGCAGGATGACTTTCCGGAAAAGGTCGAAGTCGGACGTGCCCATCGAGCGCGCAGCCTTGATGAGCAGCGGATCGACCGACTTGACGCCGCTGATCGTGTTGACGAGGAGAAAGAAAACCGAGGAGTAGAAGGTGATCGCGACCTTCGATTCCTCGCCGATGCCGAGCAGCAGGATGAACACCGGCAGAAGCGCGAATTGCGAGGTGTTGCGCAGCGTCTGCACCAAAAGGTCGGAAACCTTCTCGAACAGCGAATAGCGCCCCATCAACAGACCGAGCGGGATGGCCACCACCACGCCGAGTGCGAAGCCGATCGCGGCACGCTGCAGGCTTATGCCGATATGCTCGATCAGCACGCCCGAAGCGAGCAGCGCCCACCAGGCGACCAGCACCTCGCTCAGCGGCGGAAAGAAGATGCGGTTCAGCCAGCCGAGCCGGGGCGCGATCTCCCACAGCAGGAAGAACAGGCCGAGCAGCGGCAAGCCATAGAGGAATGTGCCGTGGCTCGCTTTCTTGCTCCGGATCTTGGCGTTGGCCTTGATGGCGGGGACCCTGGCGGCGGCTACCGTTTCGCCAGCGCCGGCAAACAGGTGGAGCGCTCCAGCGGAGCCAAACTTCTCGGTCAGATAGGCCATGGGTCCAGTTCCTCAGTGACTGAAGGCTGGCGACAGAGTCCAGTCCTTCTGCGCCTTGTTGACCTCGTCGCGCAGCACGTCCCAGACGCGAGCGCGATATAGATTGAATTCGGCGCTGGCGCGGATGTCGCCGTCGCGCGGCCGTGGCAGGTCGATATCGATGATCTCCTTCACCGCGCCCGGCCGCGCCGTCATCACCACCACCCGGTCGGCGAGGAAGATCGCCTCGTCGATCGAGTGGGTGACGAAAATGACAGTCGTGTTGATCTTGCCCCAGATCCGCAGCAGCTCGCCTTGCAGAAGCTCGCGCGTCTGCTGGTCGAGCGCCGCGAACGGCTCATCCATCAGCAACACTTCCGGGTTGCTGGCCAGCGCACGCGCGATCGCCACACGCTGCTGCATGCCGCCGGACAGCTGGTTGGGAAAACGGTCCTCGAAGCCGGCAAGGCCGAACAGCGACAACAGATGGCGGGCCGTCGCCGTGCGCTCAGCCTTGGCCACGCCGCGCACTTCCAGCGCATATTCGATGTTGGCGAGCGCCGTGCGCCAGGGAAACAGCGCATATTGCTGGAAAACATAGCCGGTCTTCGGGTCGGGCCTGGTGATGCGCCGGCCATCGAGCTTGACGTCGCCGCCGGTCGCCTGCGTCAGCCCGCCAATGATGTCGAGCAGCACCGACTTGCCCGAGCCGCTGGGGCCGACCAGCGTGATGAACTCGCCCTTACGGATCGAGAGGTCAACGCCGTCGAGCACGGTGACGCGGTCGGTCGCCTCGCCATCGACGGTGACGAACTGCCCCGGCTTGAGCTGGAAGGTCTTGCTGATGTCGCTGACGACGATACGGTCCATATCTGTCTCCGATCGGTTCACTGCGCCACGCGAATGCGGTGCGTCGGGTCGAATTCCGAGCCGCCGGCCTTGCCGCGCTTCCAGCCGAGCGCGCGGGCATAGGAGCCAAACAGTTGTCGGGCGTCGGCCTGAGCTTCCGTGATGCCGGTCGGCCCTTCGGCGAACTCGGCCACATAGAGCGCGTCGGTCGGGCAGTAGATCTCGCACAGGAAGCAGGTCTGGCAGTCCTCCTGGCGGGCGATCACCGGCACGCCGCTCTCGGTCGCGTCGAAGACGTTGGCCGGGCACACCTTGACGCAGATGTCGCATTCGACGCAGCGCGTGGCCGAGACGATCTCGATCATGACGCCAGCTCCGCCAGCCGCTCAGGCGCGCCTGCGATGCGGAACGCATCCACACCGGTGATGACCAGCCGGTGCGCGAAGGCCGGGCTCTTGCCCGGCAAATCGGTGCGGCGATGCATACCGCGGCTCTCGGTGCGGTGCAGCGCTGCGGCCACGGACCAGCGCCCGGTGGCGGCGATCGAAGCTGCCTCTCGGGTACGGACCCTATCCAGCCCGTCGCCTTGCAGATGGTCGCGCACGTCGCGCCAGACACTCTCCAACCGCTCGCCGCTTTTCTCCAGGCCTTCGCCGGTGCGGAAGAAATTCTTGTCGAGCGGCGTCACCTCACTGCGCACCGCCTCGATGACTTCGCCTGCCGAGATGTCGACGCGCGGCGATGATGCAGGACGTAATCCAGCCTGGCCAAGCGACTGCACCTCAGTGCGGAATGCCTTGCCGGTCCGGCGCTTGGCATGGGTCGAAGCGCCCTTGCCCGCCCACCAGCCGCTGGCCAGCGCCCAGGACGAATTGACGGCGCCGCCGCCCGACACCGCACCGGTCATGATCTCGCGGCTGGCCGCGTCGCCGGCGACATAGAGGCCGGGTACGCCGGTGGCGCAATCGTCGGAGACGATGTCTATGCCGCCCGTGCCGCGCACCGTGCCTTCGGCGCGCAGGGTGATGCGGAACAGCTCGCTGAAAGGGTCGATGCCGGCGCGGTCATAGGGCACGAAGCAATTCGGCTGGCCCTGGCGCAGCCAGCCCTGCAGCGCTGGTTCGGCCTGATCGAGCCGCGCGTAGACCGGGCCGTCGATCAGCGCGCGCGCCACTTCCTCCTCGCGGTCGCCGATGCCGTTGCGCAACGGCTCGCCGGTCGGCCCGACGATCGGTGAGCCATCTTCGCGATGGAACGACGCCCAGCGGAACGGCAGCCCCTTGTTCAACGAGGAGCCGTAGGGCGCCAGCGTGTATTTGCCGGTGAACTCCATGCCCGACAGGCTGGCGCCGGCCTCCGCCGCCATCAGATAGCCGTCGCCGGTCAGCCCGGTCGCGCCGAGGATGCGCTCGCGGAAAGCGCAGCCACCGGTCGCCAGCACCACCGCGTTGGCGTCGACGCGCCAATCCTGGCCGATCTGCCTGGCGACACCGGCGGCGCCGACGATGGCATCGCCGTCCGACAAAAGTTCGAGCGCGGGATGATGGTCGAGGACGGTGACGCCGGCCAAAAGCACGCGGCGGCGCATGAAGCGCATGTAGTCCGGGCCGCGCAGATTGGCGATGTAGAGCCGGCCGTCATCCTCGCTCGGGAAGGGATAGCCCCATTCGGAGAGCCTGAGCAGGTTGCGGTAGGCGGTGTCAACGCAGCGCAGCATCCAGCGCGGGTCGGCGAGGTCGCCGGTGCGCTGCCAGCGTCGCTCGACCACGGCATGCCTGTTGTCGCCCGGCGGCACGCACCAGGTGCCGGTGTTGGACGGCGCGGTGGCGCCGCTGGTGCCGAGATAGCCCTTGTCGGCCAGCACCACCTTGGCGCCGGCCTCGGCCGCAGCGACTGCTGCCCAAGCTGCCGACGGACCGCCGCCCAGCACCAGCACGTCGGCCTGGAGCAGCAAGCTGTCGGAAGCGGATTTTTGCGGCTTGGGCATGGAGACCTGGCGAATAAAGTCGAAGCAGGCGCTAGGCCGCGCGGGCCGCGCTGGAAGACCACACCGGCTCGTTGCCCGCGCTCCACTTGATGTTGCAGCCGATCGACGGCGCCTGGCTGGCAGTGGGCCTGCCGCCCTCCAGCACCGTATCGACCGCCGCGCGCAGATCGGCACCCGTCACCGGCTTGCCGTTGCCCGGCCGTGCATCGTCGAACTGGCCGTGATAGGCGAGCCGCCGGTCAGTGCCGAACAGGAAGAAGTCGGGCGTGCAAGCCGCGCCATAGGCTTTCGCCGTCTGCTGCGACGCATCCTTGAGATAGGGGAAGGAATAGCCGAATTTTTCGGCCTCCTCGCCGATGCGGGCGAGCGTCTCCTCCGGATGCGCCTCGTGGTCGTTGGCGTTGATCGCCACCACCTGCAGCCCCTTGCCGGCGTAATCCCTGGCGAAAGCGGCAAGCTGCTCGCGGATCAGCACGACGAACGGGCAGCGGTTGGAGATGAAAGCGACGAGCAAGGCCGGCTTGGCGTCGAAATCGGCAAGGCGGTGCAGCACACCTTGCGCGTCGGGCAGCAGGAAGTCGGCGGCCCTGGTGCCGAGGTCGACCGGATTGGACTCTGTTTTCGGCATCGATGCGCTCCCTTGTGCAACCATTTTCACAGGCCAAGATGCGAGCGCTCCGAGCGTTCGCAGTTAGTCTATGAATTTAGTATAATTATAGGCTGGAGAGCGCATTCACGGTCAACCGCGCGGCTTAGAATATCGTGCCAATGTTTCAGGCCGAGCCGCCAAGTTTGTTCGGGCGGAAGCCGATCCGGAGAAATCCGGACGGACAGCATTTATGAAGCGCAACGGGGTTCGGCGACGAAATTGTACTGCCCAGCCGAACCGTCTTGCGATTTTCGCGACGTCATTCCCCTTCCGGATAGAGCGCTTTCGCCAGGTCGCGGATCGCATCCGATGTGCGCGGGCCGAAGCCGATCATGTAGGCGCCGTCGAGCACGACCAGCGCCTTGTTGGCTGCCGCCGGCGTTGCCGCCAGCGCGCGGTTGCCGAACACCAGCTCGGCCGACGGCCCGCCCTTGCCGTCGCTCATCATCAGGATGACGTCAGGCGCCATCTCGATCAGTTTTTCCTCCGACGCCGCCTTGTAGCCCTGTACGATGTCCATAGGGTTGAGGCCGCCGGCGTAGCGGATGATGGCGTCGGCAGAAGTACCCGCGCCGGCAGCGCTCAGACGTACCAGGCCATGGAAGAACACCACCTTCTTGCGCCGCTCCGGCGGAATTTGCGACGCCAGATCCGCGGCAGCCTGAAAGGCGGTGAGCACCTCGGCGGACACCGCCTTGCCCTTGTCCTCGAGCCCAAGGCTGGCGGCGATCAACGTGATCTTGTGCTCGATGCCTTGCGGGCTGTTGTCCTGCGGGACCAAGACGATCGGGATTGCCAGCGACTTCAGCACCTCGACCGCTTCAGGAGGCCCGCTGTCTTCTGCGGCCAGGATCAGGTCGGGACGCAGGCTGGCCAGCCCCTCGACCGAAAGCTGGCGGCGGTAGCCGACATTGGGTTTTTGCGCGACTTCAGGCGGATATTTGCTGCCGCGATCTATAGCGACGATTCGCCCGCCGGCGCCCAGCGCGTGGACGATCTCGGTGACGTCGGAACCGAGCGTCACGATCCGGGTCGCCGCGCCCGGCACGACGGTTCGCCCCAGCGCATCGACAACGGTCTCGGCGGCCAGCGCCTTGAAGCCGCAGGAAGGCACCAGCACCGACAGTGCCAGAAGCAGCACCGCCGCGATCCTGCCCGGTTGCGACCAGTGGATCGTCTTGCCTTCGCCTAAACTGCCGACCATGCCGCTGTTCCCGTGCCAGATGCTTTTCGAGGATGGTCGGCTATAAATTTAAAGTTGACTTATGTCATCATGTTTTAATATGTGACCCGTGCCCTGACCTGCCTGGTCGAGGGATTTTCAATAATGCCAGCCAAGGCCGCTCAGCCACCGCCAGCAGTTTTGCTTTTGCTTGGGGGCTGCATGACAACGACAACAAACACGACATTGATGGCGAGCACGGCGCTCGCCTTCGTGCTCGGCCTCTGCGCCGTGCCTCTTGCCAGCGCGCAGGAACAGGACCGGGAGAAAAAGGCCGCCGCCAAGACCGGCCGCCTGGCGCCGGCCAGTGTCGCGCAGAACCAGCCGGCGACGATGCTCGACGTGATCACCATCTCGGCAACGATGATCAAAACGGCGGTGATCGAATCGATGGCCGCCATCAGCGCCGTCGATCAGGACGAACTCGACCGCATCCAGCCCGACACAGCCGCCGACATCTTCCGCACCACACCGGGCGTCGCTGCCTCGATGAATGGCGACGATCCCGCAACCGCCATCAACATCCGCGGCCTGGAGCAATATGGCCGCGTCGTCGTCACCCTCGACGGCGCCCGCCAGGACTACTGGCGCGTCGGTCATGGCTCTGGCTCGTTCTATGTCGAACCCGACCTGATCAAGGAAGCCACCGTCATTCGCGGTCCGGTGTCGAATGCCTATGGTTCCGGCGGCATCGGCGGCGTCGTCTCCTTCGAGACCAAGGATGCCGGCGATTTCCTCAAGAAGGATGAGCGCTGGGCGCTGAGCGAGAAGCTCGGCTACGAGGACAATGGCGACGGCTTCACCACCAGCACCACCGGTGCCTACCGCTTCAGCGACGATGCCGATATCATCGGCAACCTCATCTACCGCGACCGCGACAGCTACACCGATGGCAATGGCGACACCGTGCCATGGACCGGCGAGCGGGTGACCAGCGGCTATCTGAAGGCGACGTTGCGGCCGGCCGATGGCCATGAGCTGAAGCTCGGCGCCATCCTGCAGCGCTACAACGACCAGATCACCGGATCGAGCGGCTCGACCTCGCCGACCCTGAGCCGCTATGACACCGACACCACCAACCAGACCTACACCGCCGCTTACACCTGGAAGCCCGACGACAACGCGCTGATCGACTTCAGCGCCAATGCCTATCACAACCGCACCCGCGCCGAGCAGACTCAGGTCTGGCCGACCTCGGCGATCGGCAATTTCCGCTTCTACGACGTGGCCACGACAGGTTTCAATGTGAAGAACTCCTCGCGGTTCGACGTCTGGGGACTAGCACATACGCTGACCTACGGACTCGACTACTACTATCTCGAGGCCTCCTCGGAAGCGGCGCATTTCGGCGCTGGCCAACAGCAGGGCTATGGCGGCTTCCTGCAGTGGCAGGGCGATTACGGGGACTGGCTGCAGGTCATCGCGGCGATGCGCTATGACGGCTACCAGCTCGATGGCGAGACGCGCATCCCGTCACCGCAGGAAGCCTCGATCTCCGGCGATCGTTGGTCGCCGCGCCTCACCGTCGGCGTCACGCCATTCGATGGCTTCCAGCTCTATGGCACCTATTCCGAAGGCTACCGGGCGCCGGGTCTGCAGGATGTCTTCCGTGGCGGCGGCGCGCATGGCGGCGGTGATACATATCGGCCCAATCTTCTGCTGCAGCCCGAGACGGCAAAGAACTGGGAGGCCGGCGTCAACGTGAAATATGACGATGTGCTGACGGCGGGTGATCGGCTGCGCGCCAAGGTCAACGTTTTCCACACTGACGTCGAGGATTACATCGACGTCGACCTCACCGTGCTGCCGCGCACGGCAATCAACATCGGCGACGCACGCCTGAAGGGCGTAGAGGCCGAGATGGTTTATGATTATGGCTGGGGTTTCGTGAACCTCTCCGGCGCGCTGATCGACGCCAAGGTCGTCAGCGGCGTCTATTCCGGCCAGGCGTTGAACAACACGCCGCTCGACCGCTTCTCGGCCACGATCGGCTTCCGCATGCTGGAGGACCAGCTCACCGTCGGCGCGCAATATCTCAGCGTCGGCAAGATCACCCGCACCAGCCGCACCAATCCCAACGCCGTGCCGGTCGTCGATGACGGTTTCGATCTGGTCAATGTCTTCGCCAACTGGCGCGTCAACGACAACCTCAAGCTCGACTTCGGCGTCGATAACATATTCAACACCGCCTACACCGATCCGCAAAGCGCATGGTCGACCTCGGCGGCAACAGAACAGGGCAAGGGCCGCACCTTCAAGGTGGCCCTCACCGGCAGGATGGGAGGCTGACAATGAACGAAGCATCGGTGCGTGAACTGGCCTGCGAGGCACGGCTCAACCTGCGGCGTCTGCCGGACTACATGGACAGCATCTCCGACAGGCTGCGCAGCTTCGAGGCCGATGCTTCGCATCAGGGACAGCGCATCGATTTCCGCTTTGCCTTCGGCGGCGCCTCGTTCGACATGGAGCGGCTGGTGATGCGGGCCTATGCTGCCGACCGCGACGGGCTCGCCCGTATCAAGGACCTGCTCGCCACAGCCGTACAGGTCTACGCCAAGGAGGAAAACCCCGAGATCGTCTGGACCGGCGATCTCTCAGGCGAAACCAGCCTCGCCCAGTTCCGCGAGATGGTGGTGACCGATGTTCGCGACCTCACTCCGCATATGCGCCGCATTCGTCTGGCCGGCGAGAACCTCTCGCGCTTCGCCAAGTTCGGCGGCATGCATATCCGCATGCTGTTTCCGACCAGGGACGTCCCCGATCCGCTGTGGCCGGTGCTGGGCGGCAATGGCTTACCGGTCTGGCCCACCGACGACCGGCGCCCGGTGGCGCGCGTCTACACCATCCGCGCGCTTGACGTGGAAAAGGGCATCATCGATGTCGACTTCCTGATCCATCCCGGCGAGAGCGTCGGCTCCGCCTGGGCCATGCAGGCCGCGCCCAGCATGAAGGTTGGCATCATGGGCCCGGTCGGCCGTCCGGTGCGGCAGGCAGAATGGTACGTCATGGGCGCCGACGAAACCGGCTTGCCGGCGCTGGCTCGGCTGCTGGAGACGCTACCGGCCGGGACAAAAGGCGTCGCCTTCGTCGAGATCGCCAATGATGGTGAAAGACAAGCGATCAACAATGGCACGGGCATCGACGTTCATTGGCTGACACGGGATGGCGTGGCGGCGGGCGAGGACAGACTGCTGGCCGAGGCTGTCCGCTCGGTGGCGTGGCCGCAGGACGGTTCGGCCTTCGGCTGGTTCGCCGCGGAAGCCGCTGCCGCCAAGATCGTGCGCGAATGTTGGCGCGACACGCTGGGGCTTGGTCGCGATCAAACGCTGGCGGCGGCCTATTGGCGGCGTGGCTCTGCCGGATTGATGGCGGGGTGAACTCTGATGATCGGCCCGCGGTCTTTGCCGATGCCGATATCAATTTGATCACCGGAGACAAGGTTCGAAATATCGCACACCACCAGCGGCATGCGGATGTCATAAAGAAATTCGGCAACGATGGCACCGACCGCCAGGATCGGGTCCGGCCGCTCCAGAAGAATACCGGCCGGCGCCGTGCCCCTGCGGATCGCCTCGGCCAGGACCGAGGATGAAGACGACGAGCCGCGCCCGCTCGGCATGACCAAAATCCTGCCGGCGACATTTCGGCCGAGGCCCGGATGGGAATGGTCTGTTATCTCGCCGGTCTCGGCATCGATGCCGCCCCAGAAGCTGAGCGGTTGCGAAAACACCAGCGCCTGGCCCTCAGCGTCACCGGCCAGCTGGAAAGTGCCGGTTCGTTCCACCGGTCGCGTCATGACGCGCTCCGCACAACATGCCCGGCCGCAGCAGAGCGGATGCAAACCCGCATCTCGGCAAAGGCGACGGACACACCGATATTGCCGGGTGCGTAGTGCGCCCATTTGCCGGAATTGGTCATCACCACGCCATCGAGGCGTTCCAGGATCGATGTGACATAGGTGCAGGTATCGGCGACCGGGATCAGGCCGAACGCCTCCATACCGGCCAGCGCGCCCTCCTCCTGCAATCGCGTCAGCGTCGCGCGGCCGGTGTTGACATAGATCGGAATGCGCCTACCCGGTGCTGCCTCGCGCAGCAACGGCAACAGTCGCATCCATTCCTCATGCGAAAAATGCGGCGTGCCGAGCGACACGGCCGCCAGCGGCGCACCGTCGGGCACGGTCGACAGCCTGGCCAGCGCATGGTCGATATCGGCGCGGGTAATGCGGATCGTCTCGTCAGGCGCATGACCCTGGAACGCCTCATCAAGCGTCATCGCTTCCGGCGTGATGCCGACCGCATGGAACAGCGCCACAGCACCGGTCGTTGCCGCCGCCGCCCCCAGCGCCTTCAGCTGGTCCTCGTCGCGCGGCCGCGGCAGGCCGGCAATCACCGAAACGCGGTCGCCGCTCGCTTGCCCAATCAATAGCCCGACGCCGACGAAAAGGCTGTCGCTCGGCTCGCTGTCCGGAACATCCAGCTCGAACAGGATCCGACCACGCCGGTTCTCGCTCAGATGCAGCCCCCAGGCC